>WSYA01000094.1 GCA_009773615.1 Gallionellaceae bacterium | reverse complement strand
GATTGGAAGGCGGCGCTAAATCGGTTTACTATCCAGTTTGAGGAACGGATGCCGCAGCATTAAGAAATTCCGTTTACACAAAATAAAAGACACCCTCCCGAAATGGTCGATGAAACGCCCTCTGACGGGGTGGTTCCCGACCAGTTCGAATGTCCAAAGCTGAATGTGAGTGCATTGTGCTCATATTTGGCTGCTTAATCAGACCTTCCTTAGCCTTGATACCGTTCTCTTGCATCAGCCGTTCTACCCGTTCCTTGCTTGCCGGGAACCCGCGTAGCCTAAGCTCTCTGACCATGCGCGGGCTACCGTAAGCGCCTTTGAATTCGGCATGGATGGATCGAATCAGCACCAACATCTGGGTGTCTGTCAGGCGTTTCTTCTCGGGCTTTCCGCCCCGTTTCCATGCTCGATAGCCGCTGACGCTGACATCCAGCACCGCACCCATTTCCGCGAGCGCAAATCCCCGCTGTGCATCCATCCAGGCGTACTTCACAGTGTTTCTCTCGCGAAGTACGCCGTCGCTTTTTTTAGAATTTCACACTCCCGCTTCAGCCGAATGTTATCGGCACGCAGCCGGGAAAGTTCCATTTGCTCCGGCGTCACCACTTTGCCGCCTGCACCGTTCAGCTTGCCGGCATCCGCCGCCTTGACCCAGTTGCGCAGCGTTTGTTCGATCAGCCCCAAGTCCTTCGCCACTGAACTGATAGTCTGTCCAGACCTTACTCGCTTGACCGACAGCTCTTTGAACTCAGCCGTGTATGCCTGCTTCGGTATCTTCTTCATCTTCTTCCTTTCAAAAGTAACGTTAATTCTACGTCACCCTTGGAAGACGATTTTTCGGGGGAAGGTCAAGCGCTCATCACGATCAGAATTGCCAATCTCTCAATGGCTGAATTTTCACTCCTGCCCGGTAATAAGCGCCTTATCCAGCACTTCAAGATCGTCGCTAGTCAGTTGCCCGCAGGCTGCTTTTAGTTTGATCTGGCTTAGGATGGTGTCGTAGCGCGCCTTGCGCCAGTCGCGTAGTGCGACTGCGTTTTGTTGTTGTGCTTTCAATACATCGTGGTTGGCTTTCAGGCCGCGAGTTCGAGCGCTTTGTTCTCCTTTAAGGGCAAGAGCGGTAGATTGAACTGATTTCAAACCGGAGGCTTCGCGCACTTGGCTGACGCGTAATGTGAACCAGGCTTGTTTGGCGGCAAGGCGTGCATTGCGCCGCGCGGCTTCTAGTTCCTGCTCGGCTTTGTAGCACTGCGCTAGTGCTTCGCGTACTTTGGCGCTCTGTCCACCACCTGCATATAGCGGCATGTTGAAATGCAGCCCGACAGCGGTCTGGCGCGAATCGAAACCTAGTTGTCCACCGGAAATGCCAACATCTTGTGCAGATCTTGTGTAGGAGGCGACAAGGTCGAAGGTGGGTTCGTGTCCGGCGCGCTGTTTGCGAATTTCTTCATTGGCTACATAGAGCGCCATTTGTGCGGCCAGCAATGTCGGGTTGTGCTCTTCAGCTTGTGTCAGCCATTCTTCCAGTGAATTGCTGTCGAATTTCGGCGAAGCGAATTGATCGACGAGGACAGGCGGGATCAGCGATACGGGGCCGATGATCTGCTCTAGTGTAGCAAGTTTGATTTCTAGTTCGCTCTGTGCTGCCGCGTGCTCGGCGATGGCTTGTTCGTATTTGGCGTGCGCGTCCTCCAGTTCGGTCAGCGATAGCACGCCTTTGTCATATCCGCGCTGCGAGACTTCCAATTGCTGTTGAGCGACTCTCACTTGCGCTTCGGCGGGCATCGTGCCATCCCGTGCTTGCATGACATCGAACCAAGCCTGGGCTAACTTGATCAGCAAATCTTGTGCTGCTGCATTCAACTGGTATTTGGCTTGGCCCAAAGCGAAATTGGCCTGCGTCATGGCGATGGTGCTGCTGCGCTTCCATAGCGGTTGGGTGAGGTTTAGTTGTGCGGAATTGCTGTTGAAGCGCTCTATGGGGGATGCGACGGCGGGAGGTGGCTGGGTATGTTGGTTGTATTCGCGCAGGTTGGCAGTGGTATTGGCGCTGACCGTGAGTTGCGGAAGTAAACCTGCCACAGCCTCATTTGTTCGTTCGTACGAAACATGGAGGCTGGCTTTCGCGGCGAGGTATGTCGGGTCGTTACTCCATGCGAGTTCTACAGCTTCTGTCAGCGTCATTGCATTAACCGACGCATTCAGGGCTAACGGCATTAGCAGGCTGAACGATAGCTTTGCAAACCTGAACCTATTTTTTGAATTTCGAAAAGTCATGCAGCAACGGTGGCGAGGTGAGGATGGTTTGCGCTTGATGCCTCGGTTTCTTGATTGCCGAAATTGAGCACTTCGTCCACCTGCAATGCTTTGGGCAATTGGTGGGTGATGAATAGCATGGTGACTTTGCCTTTGAGTTTGTTGATGGTGCTGGCGAAGTGTTCGGCGGTGGCTTGGTCGAGGTTGCTCACGGCTTCGTCGAAGATGAGTACGCGCGGACGTTTGAGCAGGGCGCGTGCAATGGCGATGCGCTGTTTTTGTCCACCGGAAAGCCCGATCCCGTTTTCACCCACCAAGGTCTGGTAGCCCTGCGGCAGCTGTTCGATGACGTGGTGAATCTCTGCCATCTTGCAGGCATGGACGATTTCTTCAAACCCGGCATGGGGATTGGCGAGTTGCAGGTTGTCGTAAATGGTACCGGAGAAAAGGCGTGTCTCTTGTGGTACGACGCCGAAATTTGCGCGCAGTTCGTTTGCCGCCATATGGCGCAGATCGTAGCCGTCGAGCTGGATGCTGCCGTCGCTCGGCCAGTAAAATCCTTGCAACATTTTGGCCAAGGTGCTTTTGCCGCAGCCGGATGGCCCCATAAGTACGCTGAGCTTGCCCGATTTAAGTGTTAGGTTGAGATTGCGGTAGAGGTAGGGGTGTTTGTCGCTGTAGCGAAAGCTGACGTCTTTGAGTTCAACGCATCCCCCTGCCCCGCCCTGCAAACGTGCGGGGGTGAGTGTGTGCGGCTCGACGGGTACGTCCATCAAGTCGCCCAGTCGTTTGACGGCGATGTTGGCTTGTTGAAACTCTTGCCACAGGCTGGCAAGACGCAGCATGGGTTGGGTCATGCGTCCCGCGAACATCTGAAAGGCGACCAGCATACCGATGGTGAAGCCGTCGTTACGCATCACCAGTAGCGCGCCCACGACGAGGATGGAGAGTGTCATGATCTGCTCCAAGCCGTTGACCACCACGTTGAAAGAATTGGAGAGTTGCTTGGTGGCAAAACCTGCGGCAAGATATTGCGCGAGATTCTCGCCGTATTTTTGTACCAGCACAGGTTCCATTTGTAGGGATTTGACGGTCTCCATCCCGGCAACGTATTCGGTGACGAAGGCTTGGTTTTTAGCCCCTAACATAAATTGTTTATCGAGGCGTTCGCGGAACATCGGGGTGACCAATAGGCTCGCTACGGTAATGAGTGTCATCAGCAACAATGCAACGAGGCTTAGTTGCCAGCTATACCAGAACATCACGGCGAGGAAGATGAACAGGAACGGCAGATCGAGCAACAGTGAGACCGCTGCGCCGGAGATGAATTCGCGTACAGTCTCGACGCCATGCAGACGCGCCACCAGTGTGCCAGTCGGTCGTTGCTCGAAATACGGCACTGGCAGATGCAGCAGGTGGCTGAACACAAAGCTGCCGAGTACGGCGTCAATGCGGTTGCCAGTGTGCAGCACGAAGTATTGCCTGAGCCATGTCATGGCACTGCTGAAGAGCATGAACATGACTAAGCCCACCGCGATGGCGACGAGGGTGCTTTGGTGTTGAATTGCGTCCAAAACTGACCCACCTACCGCAGTAAATCGCATCCAAATTTGACCCGCGTATAGATACTGTCCCGCTCATAACTTGAGCGGGAGT
>WSYA01000014.1 GCA_009773615.1 Gallionellaceae bacterium | reverse complement strand
CAGGCTCGCTACCGTTTACATCTCCGTCGTCAGTTTCGCTACTCGCCTGCCATAAGCGCAAGCCGTCTGGCGGGGGTGCCGCTCAACTCGATCCACGTTGGGCGTCTTGATCCGCATGCACTCGCACCTTGTTGCACTTGGAATATCGTGCGAACTGTTAGCCGCACGCGGCTTGCGAGAGTGCGAGGAAGCGACGAGCCTCGAAAGTGCCGAAGTTGGAGCGGACGGCAGAGATCATCTACTTGCCCCAGCTGCTGCCGAAGCATGGCGCCGTCTCAAGGCGGCGGCGCTCGTTGATGGCATCGCTCTATTCATCGTCTCAGCCTTTCGCAGCATCGACCGACAAACCGAAATAGTTCGCCGAAAGCTTGAAACTGGGGTGGCCGTCGAAGATATTCTCACCGTTTGTGCCCCGCCAGGATTTAGCGAGCACCACACTGGCCGCGCCATTGACATATCAACTCCCGGTTGCCGTGCGCTTGAAATAGAGTTCGAGCAAACCACTGCGTTTGCTTGGCTCAGTGCACGCGCCGCAGAATTTGGCTATTATCTCTCTTATCCCATTGGCAATAACTGTGGTTACCAATATGAGCCTTGGCATTGGTGCTTCAAAGACGCCCAACCCATCCATCAACACGGACTGGCGCGATAAAGCCGCGCCAACCGGTTATGTCAAACGTTATGCGCTCAACTCAAGGATACCCTATGCGTTCAATTAGCAATGGCTTGCTCTACTTCTTAACACTCGGCGTAGCCGGATATGCGGTATTCGCCTATGACTCGGCGTAGCCGGATATGCGGTATTCGCCTATGGTTTTTTACCGTTGGGGTCGATGGTACATCCTGACATGAAGGCGAATTTTCTGGCGCACTCTACTGGCATATATGTCCATGCATTCGCTTCTATTGTTGCCTTGACACTTGGCCCGTTTCAGTTTTCTGAACATCTCAGGCAACAACACACAAATATCCATCGCTGGTTCGGTCGCACCTATTTGGCGGTGGGTATTCTTGTCGGCGGTTTATCCGGCCTTTACATGTCCCAATTTGCATACGGCGGTCTCATGGCCAAGCTCGGCTTTGCGGTGCTTGCGGTGCTTTGGCTTTATACGGGTTTACGTGCCTATCTCGCTATCCGCCGTGGCGCTATCGCCGAGCATCGGAAGTGGATGGTTCGAAACTTTTCTCTCACATTTGCCGCTGTCATGTTGCGTCTCTACCTCCCAACCTCTATGGCCGCTGGTGTAGAGTTTTCGCTGGCCTACCCCATCATTGCTTGGCTATGTTGGGTGCCAAATTTGGCGTTCGCAGAGTGGCGATACAACACCGCGCATAACAACGCGTTCAACACGGACGCGCAAAAGCAGCGCGCCGGTTAACGCAAACGTTATAAGCCATCATCCGCTTGCAGCATATGGTAAACCGGTTTATCATTATCTCCTGTCAAACAACACTAGGGAGAGGAACATGTGGAGCAAAACTTACAGCAAAAAAGTTCAGGGATTGAAAGCAGAACAAGTATGGAAAGTATGGACGGATTTAAATCAATGGCACACATGGCAAAGTGACATCGAATACACAAAACTAGAGGGCGAGTTCAAGGTCGGTAATACTTTTTTGCTCAAGCCCAAAGGCGGGCCGAAAGTCAATATTGAGATTATAAAGGTAGAGCCAAATAGGCAGTTTACAGACTTGACGCGTTTCCCCGGTGCCAAGATGTATGGTTCCCATGAGTTCGTTATCCACGGTGATGAATTGGAAATAAAAACAACGATGAGTATTGAAGGGCCATTGTCCTTTGTGTGGAGAAAAATCGTCGCAGAAGATGTTGCGAATGGAATGATGGAGCAAACAGAAAACCTGATTGAAAAAGCAAAAAGTGTCTGATTCTTCACTATTCAAGCATTCCAAAGCAGATGATAGCGCGGGTTTTCTGCTTTGGAAAATTACTGCATTGTGGCAGAGACGACTATCGGAAGTACTGGGCGAATTCGGAATCACACAAACTCAGTATGCAATATTGGCTTCATTAAGATGGTTTGAGGAACAGGGAGAACCAACAACTCAGGCTCATGTTGTGGAACATTCAAAAATAGACAAAATGACTCTTTCAAAGGCAGTTCGAAAACTTGAAGATGATGATCTTGTATTAAGGGAGCAATCATCAACCGATAGTAGAGCAATTAATGTTAGGTTCACGGTCAAAGGGAGAAGGGTGATTCAAAAAGCCGTTGTCGCTATCGAGAAAGCCGATGACGATTTCTTTTCCTGCTTAACGGAACGGCAGTTAGAGACATATAAATCTCTGACAATCTCGGTTATTTCCAGCAATGGCTTATAACCCTACGCTCAAGCGGGACTGCGCAAAAGCGCGCAGCCCCTTGTATCTTACCCCCAGCTCAGAAATGAGCTAAATTGCTCTAACGCGAAAGAGCAGGGAGACGGGATGACAGCGGCCGATTAATTTGGAACGCGTTGTTAATGAATGCCTGCATCCCGGCGGTGATATGAAAGCAGCCTAGATTTGGTCAACGTGGCGTATTCGAGACGGCGTGATAAAATATGCGACTTACCGTTTTCCATCTTAATTTGAAAGGCCGCCATGTTCTCGCGCAAAAACACCCTCGCTGTCGTTGATCCCGAATTGTGGGATTCGATTCAGAAAGAAACTCGTCGTCAGGAAGATCACATTGAGCTGATCGCGTCGGAAAACTACACCAGCCCGGCGGTGATGGAAGCGCAGGGCAGTCAGCTCACCAACAAATATGCGGAAGGTTATCCGGGCAAGCGTTACTACGGCGGTTGTGAGTTTGTGGATGTGGCGGAACAGATGGCTATCGACCGCGCGAAATCACTGTTCGGTGCGGAGTATGCCAACGTGCAGCCGCATTCCGGTTCTCAAGCTAACCAAGCTGTGTACGTTTCCGTGCTCAAGCCCGGTGATACGATCCTCGGTATGAGCTTGGCGCATGGCGGGCACCTTACCCACGGCGCATCGGTGAACATCAGCGGCAAGCTGTACAACGCCATCCAGTACGGCTTGAATGACAAAGAAGAAATCGACTACGATCAAGTGCAAGCCTTGGCTACACAGCATAAGCCCAAGATGATCGTGGCGGGCGCTTCCGCTTATGCGCTGGTGATCGACTGGAAACGCTTCCGCGCGATTGCCGACAGCGTCGGTGCGTATCTGTTCGTGGACATGGCGCACTATGCCGGACTGATCGCTGCGGGCTATTACCCGAATCCGGTCGGTATCGCCGACTTTGTGACGACCACTACGCACAAGACTTTGCGCGGTCCGCGCGGCGGCTTGATTCTGGCCAAAGCCGGGCATGAGAAAGCGTTGAATTCCGCGATTTTCCCCGCGCTGCAAGGCGGCCCGCTGATGCATGTGATCGCGGCCAAAGCGGTGGCGTTTAAGGAGGCGGCAAGCAAGGAGTTCAAGGAGTATCAAAAGCAGGTGATCGAGAACGCACGTGTAATGGCGAAGGTATTGACCGAGCGTGGTGCGCGCATCGTTTCTGGGCGTACCGACAGTCATGTGTTCCTCGTTGACCTGCGCGCCAAGAAATTGACCGGCAAGGATGCCGAGGCGGCATTGGGCAAGGCGCACATCACCGTGAATAAAAATGCTATCCCCAACGACCCGGAGAAGCCGTTCGTCACTTCGGGCATCCGTATCGGTTCTCCTGCGATGACCACGCGCGGCTTCAAAGAACTCGAAGCCGAAAAGCTGGCACACTTGATTGCCGACGTACTGGATGCACCGAACGATGAAGCGGTGATCGCGCGCGTCGTAGGCGAAGTGAAGAAGCTGACAACACAGTTTCCGGTGTATGGAGCCTAGTTAGTTACTAGACGTTAGCCGCTAGTCGTTAGTTAATAATTCGCCGCGTAGCGGCGACCCCATCTAATAACTAGCGCCTAACGGCTAACGACCGCCCTTATGAAATGTCCTTTCTGTAAACATTCCGATACCCAAGTGGTGGACACGCGCGAGAACGACGAGGGCGATAACGTTCGCCGTCGTCGGCGCTGTTTGTTATGCGACAAGCGTTTCACTACCCACGAAACTGTGGAGCTGCGTATGCCGCAGGTGGTCAAACAGAACGGCATGCGCAGCGAATTCGACGCGGAAAAGTTGCGCACCAGTTTTTCGCGCGCGTTGCACAAGCGACCGGTATCCACCGAGTTGGTGGATGCGGCCGTCGATCACGTCACGCAAAAAGTGTTTGCTCTGGGCGAGCGCGAGATCGGTTCGCGCCAGATCGGCGAGATGGTGATGAAGGAATTGCTCAAATTGGATAAGGTCGCTTACATTCGCTTCGCCTCGGTCTACAAAAGTTTTCAGGACGTGGGCGATTTCTCCGATGCCATCAATGCCGTGACCAAACCCCCCGTTAAGCGTCGCAAGCCTGAATGACCATGAAAGCAACCGACAGCGTATGGATGGCACAAGCGCTGCATCTTGCGGAGCTGGGGTTGTTTACGACGACGCCTAATCCGCGTGTGGGCTGCGTGCTGGTAAATGATGGCGTTGTCGTCGGCGAAGGTCGGCACGAGCGGGCTGGCGAGCCCCATGCCGAACCTCTGGCCTTGCGTGCGGCAGGAGATAAGGCGCGCGGTGCGACTGCTTACGTCACGCTGGAGCCTTGCGCTCATTTCGGTCGCACGCCGCCCTGTGCCGATGCGCTCATCGCGGCGGGCGTGGCGCGTGTCGTTGTGGCCATGCAAGACCCAAATCCGCTGGTGGCAGGGCAGGGTGTCGCCAAGTTGCGCGCAGCGGGGATCGCGGTGGAATGCGGTTTGATGGAAATCGAAGCCCGTGCTCTTAATATCGGTTTCGTTACGCGCATGAGCAAAGGTTTGCCGTGGGTGCGCAGCAAGATCGCCATGAGTCTGGATGGGCGCACTGCGCTTGCCAATGGCGAGAGTCAATGGATCACCGGCGAGGCGGCGCGGCGCGACGTGCATGTCTGGCGTGCGCGTTCCTGCGCCGTGCTGACGGGTATTGACACCATATTGGAAGACGATGCGCAACTCACCGTGCGTCATGTCGCCACTACGCGGCAGCCGTTGCGCGTGGTGCTGGATAGCCATCTGCGTATTTCGCCGAAGGCAAAGTTACTCCAAGGCGGACAGGCGCTGGTCGTTGCGGCAACAGCGGATGCCGAAAAGATGGTTGCTTTAAAACAAGCAGGGGCGCAGGTTGTGCTGCTGACGGATGAAAGCGGTAGGGTCGATTTGCTTGCCACGTTGCGGCACTTGGCATCCATCGGCTGCAACGAAGTGCTGGTGGAAGCCGGAAGCACACTGAATGGCGCATTGTTGCGATCCGGGCTGGTGGATGAGTTGGTGTTGTATTTTGCCCCGCAGTTATTGGGCGATATGGCACGCGGAATGGCGCAATTGGGTGAGTTGTGCAGTCTTGATGAGCGCGTGGAATTGGAGTGGCAAGACGTGCGCCATGTAGGCAAGGATTTGCGTATCGTGGTGAAAGTTAAAAAGGGATAAGCATGTTTAGTGGAATTATCGCCGATGTAGGCACGATCACTAGCGCACAGAACCGCGATGGCGGTTTGCGCTTAAGCGTTACCACCGAAGAGCTCGGCATGGATGATGTGCAGCTCGGCGACAGCATTGCAGTGAGTGGCGTATGCCTCACTGTGGTAAAGATAGACGGTAAGGTGTTTACGGTGGACGTGTCGCGCGAAACCTTGGATTGCACCATCGGACTGGAAAAACAAGGTGCGTTGGTCAATTTGGAAAAGGCGTTGCGGCTTTCTGACCGCTTGGGTGGCCATTTGGTCAGCGGTCATGTGGATGGAGTGGGCGACGTGGTGGCCTTTAACGACATCGGGGAAAGTTGGCGTCTGATCGTGCGCGCCCCCCATGCTCTGGCAAAATATATCGCGGTGAAAGGCTCCATCACCATCAACGGAGTGAGTCTCACGGTGAACCATGTCGCCGGTTCCGAATTCGAGGTGAATCTCATTCCGCATACTTTGGCGGTCACTACGCTCAATCAAATATGCGCAGGTGCGAAAGTGAATCTTGAAATCGACCTGATCGCGCGTTATGTCGAGCGCATGATGACGGCGGGGTGATTTCGCCGAAATATTTTGTTGCTTAATTAGGCCAAAATGGAGCAAGTTAAGTCAACTTAACGCTTTCTTGGGGCATGAATCGAGCGCGATAAGTCTCGTTGATTATTTGTTTTCTACCGTGCCATAATTCGCCGCCGTTGAACTAAAGTTTCATACATAGGAACTAACCCTCGACAGTTGTAAAAGGCTCGCACTTTTTAGGAGAAGCGTAATGGACAAAGATAAGTCGCAAATGAATCACCATGGTTTGTTGCATCACGAGAAGGGTCCTGATGATTCCGCTCAGCAACATGTGAGCCGCCTTCCCGATCAAGAGTCTCTCGACCAAAAGGCGGATATGGATGCGCTTGAGGCGCGCCTGTTTGCCATGGCTAAGTCGCGCTGCTGATTTGCCAGTCACGCGCTGATTCACCTAATGAAGCCGTTCTTGGCGTTCGCTTTCAGCGCGTTTCTCTTTTTTGTCGTGCAAGCGGCAAACGCGCAGGAGGGATGCCCTGTCAGCGATAAAGAATTTCTGCATCAAATCACTTCATCCAGCGATTGGGCAGATGTCCACGTTGTGTTCAAACGCAATCTCCCGGCCTGCCAAGACGATGGACTTTATGCCGATGGTTATACCAATCTGGTGGTCGGTGTGCTGGCTACGCGTTGGTCGGATATAGATGCGCTCGGAGAATTGATGGCGCGTGATGAGGGGTTCAAACAATTTATTTTCCGGCACATAGGCATCAGTGCCGGGGAAGATGACCTGCGCCGGGTGTTGCGCAGCGCGCAAGCGAGCTGTCCGATAAAGTCGGCGCGCTTGTGCAAGGATATCGCCACGCGTTGTAAGCGCGCCCTTGCCGATAGAAAAAATTGATGCAATATCGGCATTACAAAGGCGGGATTTACGAGTGGGTATGCGAGGCAAGGTTGGAGTCTGATCCGGCGGTGACGCTGGTCATCTATCGTTCTCGGGATGGCACGACTTGGGCGCGTCCGCGTGAGGTGTTCTTCGAGAAGGTGGAGCACGAAGGCCAAACGCTAGATCGATTTAAACAGATCGCTTAGCTAAAGAAAAACGGCGGGCAGTGTTCACTGCGCCGCCGTTTCTATTTTGCAGGCTGTTACCCTTTGGATGTGTTCAGGTCTTAGTTGCCGCTCATCTCCAGCATTAACTGATTCACGCGCTTGACGAAGCTGGCCGGGTCGTCGAGTTGGCCGCCTTCGGCAAGCAAGGCCTGGTCAAACAGCACCGAGACCCAGTCGTCGAATTTATTCTCCTCGGTCTTCAGGCGCAGTACCACCGGATGCTTGGGGTTTATCTCAAGGATAGGTTTAGATGTTGGCGCTTTCTGTCCGGCAGATTTCAGCAGGCGTGCCAGATTTGCGCTCATGTCGTGTTCGTCGGCTACCAGGCAGGCGGGCGAATCGGTCAGGCGATGGGTTACGCGCACTTCCTTGACGCGATCACCCAGGCTGACGGTGATCTTGTCGGTCAGGTCTTTGAGTTCGTTGGCGACGTTTTCCTGTTCTTTTTTCTCCGCCTCGTCTTCCAGCTTGCCGAGATCAAGCCCGCCTTTGGCGACGGACACCAGTTGTTTGCCCTCAAACTCGAACAGATTGCTCACGACCCATTCGTCCACGCGATCGGAGAAAAGCAGCACTTCGATGCCTTTTTTGCGGAACACTTCCAAGTGCGGGCTGTTCTTCGCCGCGTTGAAGCTGTCGGCAGTGATGTAATAAATCTTGTCCTGACCTTCCTTCATGCGGCTCACGTAGTCGGACAGCGAGGCGGTTTCCTCGTTTGTGTCGGCATGAGTCGAGGCCAAGCGCAATAATCCGGCGATTTTGTCCTTGTTGGCGTGATCCTCGCCTATGCCTTCTTTCAGCACGCGGCCAAACTCGCCCCAGAATTTGGCGTATTTCTCTGGCTCGTTTTTGGCCAAGTCTTCCAGCAGGCCGAGGACTTTCTTGGTGCAGCCGGAACGGATCGCCTCGATGTCTTTCGATTCCTGCAAGATTTCGCGCGAAACGTTCAGCGGCAGGTCGCTGGAATCTACCACCCCGCGCACGAAGCGCATATAGCGCGGCATCAGTTGCTCGGCATCGTCCATGATGAACACGCGGCGCACGTACAGTTTCACGCCGTGAATCGCATCGCGCTCCCACATGTCGAACGGTGCCCGGCTTGGAATGTAAAGCAACTGCGTGTACTCCTGGCGCCCTTCGACGCGCGCGTGAGTCCATGCCAGCGGGTCTTCGAAGTCATGGCCGACGTGCTTGTAGAACTCCTTGTATTCTTCGTCTTTGATCTCGTTCTTGGCGCGCGCCCATAGTGCGAAGGCCTTGTTGACGGTCTCGTCCTCGTCCAGCACCTGTTGCGCGCCGTCCTTCCATTCTTCTTTCTTCATTAGAATCGGTTGAACGATGTGGTCGGAATACTTGCGGATGATGGAGCGGATTTTCTGTCCGCTGAGCAGGTCGTCCTGCCCCTCGCGCAAATGCAGAACGATTTCCGTGCCGCGCGATACTTTGTCCACCATCTCTATGGCGAACTCGCCGCCACCGTCGGATTCCCAGCGCACGCCCTGGTCGGATTTTTCGCCCGCACGCCGCGTCGTCACGGTCACCTTTTCGGCGACGATGAAGGCCGAATAAAAGCCCACGCCGAACTGTCCGATCAGGTTGGCATCTTTCTGCTGGTCGCCGGAGAGGCGCGAGAAGAATTCGCGCGTGCCGGATTTGGCGATGGTGCCGAGATTGTTGATGACCTCGTCGCGGCTCATGCCGATGCCGTTGTCGGAGATAGTCAGTGTGCGCGCCGTTTTGTCGTAGCCGATGCGGATATTCAGCTCGGAATCGTTCTCGAACAGCGCTGCGTTATGCAGCGCCTCGAAGCGCAGCTTGTCGCTGGCATCCGCCGCATTGGAAATCAGTTCGCGCAGAAAAATTTCGCGGTTCGAATACAGCGAATGGATCATCAGTTGCAAAAGTTGCTTTACTTCGGCTTGGAAGCCCATGGTTTCGCGGTTATTGGTGGTGTTGCTCATTATTTTCTCCGTGTTTGAAAAAAGGACCCTCGTCTAAATGGGGTGCGTATCAGCGGTTTCAAGGGGGGGCGTGCGAAGCCTTGTTTAAACGCAATTAGTCCATTAGGATGCTGAACGCGGGAGCCGAAGACCCATGGAGGATGTACAGATATTATTGCGTATTGCCAGCAATAAATTTTTCCCTGACAATGCAGTCCCGCTTTATTAACCCTCAATATACGGAGCATATGAACTCATGAACAGAAAAGAACTTGTTGACGCGTTGTCCGTTAAGACTGATTCCACTAAAGCTGACGCTGAGCGCAATATCGCTGCACTGATCGAAATCATTACCGGCACTCTGAAAAAAGGTGACTCTATTTCACTGGTGGGCTTCGGCTCTTTTGAGGTGCGCAAGCGTGCTGCACGTATCGGCCGCAACCCTAAGACCGGTGCCGAGCTGAAGATCAAGGCTTCCAAAGTTCCAGCCTTCAAGGCTGGCGCAACACTGAAAGCAGCGGTGAACGGCGTTAAGAAGTAATTTAGTTACGCTGAGGTGTTTCCCCGAGCCCCTTGCTTAAGTGTCAAGGGGCTTTGTTTTCCGCATTGCGGGATTTGGCTGCATTGTGTACCATTTGCGCCGCGCCGGTGTCGTTCCGCATTATTCAGAGTCAGCACGCGTACTTGCGCATAACTTTCTCGTGCGGGAGATCGAATCGGTGTCAATAAATTCGTTATAAGGAGTTAATTATGTTTTTGAGTCGTACTCTTGCCGTTTCGTTGTTGGTTCTCAGTTCCGCAGCCTTTGCGGATTCTATTGATGTCAATTTGAATAATAATGCTGCTGCATTCAGGTTCAACTCTTCGGCTAGCGATTTCATTGAAGGAAATTCTGAACTCAGCGTCGGCCTTCTCTATAACGATGCAAATAATAAATTTGCTGATGCAGGACTCATCATAAAGGGTGGAAGCGAAGAAGAGGGCGCGCCGGGGCTGAGCGTTGGCGTGGGGGTCAAAGGCGTATTCGGCTCGAATTATCGCGTAGTGACAGCTGCAACGGCAGCGACGGCAGCGGTAACAACAACTGACACCTTGTCCGCCATTGCGGTGGGTGGTGCGGCCGTGTTTGGTCTTCCAACAGCGGTGCCGGTTGCTTTCGTTGTCGAATATTACGCAAGCCCGAAGATCATGTCGTTCGCAGACTCCAATCGATTTAATCAATTTGGTTTGCGTCTGGAGGTGGCGGTGTCACCGCAAGCAAAGATTTATGTAGGATATCGGGAGATAGGTTTTGGTATTGCATCGGGAGGCAGTGCGGAAATCGACAAAAGTTCTTTTGTGGGCGTGACAGCCTCCTTCTAAATGATGGGCCAGATGCGCTTTTCTGAGCGGTGTATCTGGGTTCTCCGTTCATTATCGGGAATGAGATGTTAAAGATTCAAATTTTGGTTTTGATTTTATTGGGCACTTTTATTTCTGCTGCTGAAGCCAGAGACGTTTCTGCGCAACAAGCCGGAGTGGAATACGCGCGGCAAGAAGTCGAAAAGGCCGATGTGCAAAACAAATCCGATTTGAAAGATGTGGCGGATGCCGAGAAACTATTAGAGCAGCGCAAGAAGGCGTTTGAACTGCAGACCAAGCGGTTGGCAGATGATCGAAAGAAGGCCGAGTTATCGAAGAAGCGCTTGCAGGAAGCGAATGTGAAATACGGCAAGGCTCAGGCGATCCTCGATCAGGCTTGGAAAGAATAAAACAAAGAGGCGTTCGCCTCTTTGTTCTTGGTGCAGACGTTTATTGAATGAGTGCCTGCGCTGCAAACAACAAATCGTTCTCATCCAATGTGGCCAAATGTAACCGCCGTGCATTCTTCAGGCGCGGGAAGTTGTTCGCGGTGGAGCGTTGATAAGCGGGGTCGTAGTGGCGCAGTAACATATCTGCAACCAACGTTGACCAATCGCCACGCTGCGCCATTTCATGCCATTGTTCAATGATCTTGTGTCCGTGCAGTTCCAGCAACGGAGCCAATGCCCGTGTTAGCAATTCGGCATCGTTTAAGAAGTGCGCATAATCTTCCATGAGCAACTTCACGCGGGCCGGCATAGCCGCTTCGATGGCGATGCATTCGGCTAGTCGCATATTTTCGAGCAACGGAGTGGGGATGGCTAAGGCGCCGATCTTGCGGCTCTCTGCTTCGGTGAAAACCGGATGCTGTGCGTCAAAGTTGCGGAGTGTGTCCCACAGTCGGCTCTCGAACATTTTTTGTGCGGGTTGGCTTTGGCCGGGCAGGTTGCCTAGCAGGGAACCGCGATGCTGCGCCAGTTTTTCCAGATCCAGCACCTGCGCGCCTTGTGCGTGCAAGGTTTGCAGTAATCGGCTTTTGCCGGAGCCGGTTGCGCCGCATACGACGCGAAACTGGAAGCGGGCCGACAGCGTTTCCAGTTCGTCGATGACATGGCGCCGATAGGTTTTATAGCCGCCTTGCAGCTGCCCCACGCGCCAACCAACTTGCGCGAAGATGTGAGCCATCGCACCGCTGCGCTGGCCGCCGCGCCAGCAGTAGATGAGCGGTTTCCATTCGCGCGGACGGTCATGAAAGAGGGTTTCCAGATGCTGAGCGATATTGCGTGCGATCAAAGCAGCACCCTGACGCTGCGCCTCGAAAGGTGAGACTTGTTTGTATAAGGTGCCGATGCGTGCCCGCTCTTCGTTGTTTAAAACAGGCGCACTGATCGCGCCCGGAATATGATCCTCCGCAAACTCCGCAGGGGAACGCACGTCGATGATGTCGTCGTAGTCGGAGAGTTGTGATACGTTCGCTAACTGAATTTTACGCATAGGAATTATATAAAAATGGCAACGCCGATCAAACTGACTCAATACTCTCATGGTGGTGGCTGCGGCTGCAAAATAGCGCCTGCCGTGCTGGCGCAAATGCTGGCCGCCATGCCGAAGCCGCCATCTTACCCGAACCTGATGGTGGGGGCAGAAAGCAGCGACGATGCTGCGGTGTACCGTTTGAACGACCAACAGGCGGTGGTAGTCACCACTGATTTTTTTATGCCCATCGTGGATGATGCGCGCGACTTCGGTCGCATCGCCGCCACCAACGCGCTCTCCGACGTGTATGCCATGGGTGCCACGCCTATCCTCGCTTTGGCGATCGTGGGTATGCCTATCGACAAACTGCCGCTGGATACCATACGCGACATTCTCGCGGGTGGCGTCGCCGTGTGCGAAGCGGCGGGCATCCCTCTTGCGGGCGGGCACTCCATTGACGCGCCCGAGCCGATCTACGGTCTGGTTGCCGTGGGTATCGCCCACCCCGACCACATCAAACGCAACGACCGCGCGCAGGCAGGCGATGTGCTGATTCTGGGCAAGCCTTTGGGTGTGGGCATCCTCAGCGCCGCGATGAAAAAAGGCGAACTCAACGAAGCGGGTTATCGCGAGATGCTTAGCGCCGCCACCCAACTCAATCGTACCGGGGCGAAGTTCGGCGCGATGGAAGCCGTGCATGCAATGACCGATGTGACCGGTTTCGCGCTGCTAGGCCATCTGTTGGAAATGTGCCGGGGATCGAAACTCGGCGCAACCATCCGCTACGCCGACTTGCCCATCTTGCCCACCGCACTGCGACTGGCCCAACAAGGCTACGCTACGGGTGCCGCAGAGCGCAATTGGTCGAGCTATGGTGCGGAAGTGAAATTGCCGGAAGACTTCCCTGAGTGGCAACGAAAATTGTTATGCGACCCGCAAACCAGCGGCGGATTGCTGGTGGCCTGTGCACCGGCGGCGGTGGATAAAGTCCTAGCCGCTTTTCATGCAGATGGATTTGCGGCAGCGTGCGTGATCGGAAAAATGGAAGCTGGTGCAGGTCAAGTCAGCGTTGCAGTCTAGTATCCCAACGCCCTTGCGCCTTGATAGAACACAAAGCTCACCACCCATGCCAAAGCCAGCGACCAGCCCAGCGATAGCAGCATAAAGCCGTTGTTCTTCGATTCGCTGCGCAAGGTGGCGATAGTGGATAGGCAGGGGGTGTAGATCAGGGTGAACAGCATGAAGCTGTAGGCCTGTACCCAGTCCAATTGCAGTGCCAACGCGCCGCTTAAAGCCTGGCCGCTCAGGCCGTAGATCACGGCGAGTGAGCCGATGACGATTTCTTTCGCCACGAAGCCGAAGATCAGTGCGATGGTGAGTTCGGCCGTGATGCCGATAGGCTCGAACAGTGGTTTTAGCCAAGCACCGATGTGGCCCGCCCATGTATCGGGGCCGGCAGGCACGGCAGAAGTCGGCAGATGGGTGAGCAGCCAGACAAACACCACGCCGATGATGATAAATTTGCTGGCGCGATGAATGAAGTGGTACACCTCGTGCCAGCCGCGCAGCACCATCTGGCGTAGCGTGGGGAAGCGGTAGGGCGGCAGTTCCAGTACGAAGGGCTCGCTGTTGGGGAAGTGGCGTTTGAATATCAGCGCGGTGAGGATGGCGGCGGCGAAACTGAACAGGTACAGGCTGAACACCACCAGCGCGGCAGCCCTTGGTGCGAACAGGGCGGCGGCGATGAACACGAATACCTGCAAGCGCGCCGAGCACAGCGAGAAGGGGATCACTAGCATGCTAAGCAGACGCAACGGGCGCGAACGCATTACTCTTGTGCCCATCAGTGCGGGTACGTTGCAGCCGAATCCCATCAGCAGCATGACAAAACTGCGCCCGTCCAAGCCCAGTCTGGCCATCAGCGCATCCATTAAAAAAGCGGCGCGCGACAGGTAGCCGGTGTCTTCCACGATCGCCATGAACAGGAAGAACAGCACGATGATGGGGGCGAAAGCAGCGACAGTGGCAACGCCGTTGTAGATGCCGTCGAGTAACAGGCCTTGCAGGAGCGCAGGCAGGCTGGCGACGAGGGGCGCAAAGGCAACCTCGCGCAGCCAGTTGAACAGATCGCCCACGCCTATTTGCAGCGGTTGCCCGAAAAAGAAAATGCCCTGAAACAGCAGATACATGATGCCAAAGAAGATTGGCAAGCCCAGCCACGGGTGAAGCATCAGATGATCAAGTTGCGTGGTGAGGTTGTCCGGCAAGCGCGCGGGTACTTGCACCGCATGTTGCAACACGCGCGCCATTTCGCTTTCGATATGCACTTCTTGTTCAAGTTGCGAGCGCAACTCTTCCGCCATACCAGGCGTGTTGTAGCGCAAAGCTTTGGTGACGGCTTGCAGCGCTTCCTGATAGCCATTGCCGTACTTTGCGCTGAGCAGGAAAATCGGAATGCCGAGCGCAGCGGACATCTTTTTGGTATCGATAGTGATGCCGAACTTCTTTGCCTCGTCTGCCATGTTGAGCAGCACCACCATATTCAGATTGTATTGCTTGAGTTGCAGCAACAGGCTGAGCTGGCGCTCGATCTGCGTGGCGTTGAGCACGATGAGGGCGAGGTCGGGCACGTTGCCGTGCAAAAAATGGCGCACCACCTGCTCGTCTTCGGAAAAACCATGAATGTCGTAGATTCCGGGCAGGTCGATGAGCTCGACCATGTCGCCGCCGAATAAAATCTTGCCGCTGAGCAATTCCACAGTGATCCCCGGCCAGTTGCCTACCCGCGCTGCGCCGCCCGTCATGCGGTTGAACAATGTCGACTTGCCCGTGTTGGGCATGCCTAGCAACGCGACCCGCTTCATGATTTTTCTACCGCTATTTTGGCAGCTTCGTTTCTGCGCAACAGGATGTCCGTGGTGCCGATGCGCACTTGCAGCGGGCCGGAAAAGCTTGCCTTGCGGATGAGTTCGACACGCTTGCCGACGCGGAAGCCCAGCGCCAATAAACGCTGGCGCAGAGCGTCGTCGGTCTGAATGGCAACGATAATCGCGCTTTCACCGGGGACAAGACTGGTTAAGATTTCAGAGGAAATGATGGTTTGCACAGTGGGCGGATTATTTCATAGCTGCCGCATCTTTGTGGGAGACTTTAAGATCAAGTGCAGAAAGATTTGAGAAATTCACGGGCATATGTATAATCGCGCCGCTTTCGAGGGGACGTGCATTAGCACCAACCTCGGGGACATGAAGTTCTGACAGGTTAGCGTCAGCTTCGCATCGCCGATTTAGCTCAGTTGGTAGAGCAACCGCCTTGTAAGCGGTAGGTCATCAGTTCGAATCCGATAATCGGCACCAATCATTGAAAACGGCCACTGTACGCAGTGGCCGTTTTCATATCTATTCGCAATGCACATGGACTTCTTATGTCGCCGCATATGCACTGCCATGTTGTAGAATTCGTCTATTACACTGGCTAGTACGTTCTCTATGCAAACAATCCTCATCACTGGCGGAGCCGGATTCATCGGATCTGAGGTCGTGCGTCAATTTATCAATGAAACGGAATGCAAGGTCGTCAATGTCGACAAGTTGACATACGCGGGCAATCTGCAATCGCTGGCTTCTGTTTCGGAGAATCCGCGCTACCGTTTTGAGCGGGTGGATATTTGCGATGCCGCAGAGATGACGCGGGTGTTTCGCAAGCACCAGCCGGATGCGTTGATGCATTTGGCGGCGGAGTCGCATGTGGATCGCTCCATCTCCGGCCCGGCGGATTTCATTCAAACCAATATCGTAGGGACTTATACGCTGCTGGAAGCCGCGCGCAACTATTGGAATGAACTGGATGCGCAACGCAAAGCGGCATTCCGCTTCCACCATATTTCCACCGACGAGGTGTACGGTAGTTTGGGTGATTCTGGATTTTTTATCGAAGAGACCGCCTACGAGCCGAACTCGCCGTATTCGGCCAGCAAAGCATCAAGCGATCATTTGGTGCGCGCATGGCATCACACGTATGGATTGCCGGTAGTCACTACCAATTGCTCGAACAACTACGGCCCCTACCACTTTCCCGAGAAGCTCATTCCACTGGTGATTTTGAATGCGCTGAATGGCAAATCTTTGCCCATCTACGGCAAGGGCGACAACATCCGTGACTGGTTGTATGTCGACGATCACGCGCGTGCGCTGCGTTTGGTTCTGGAGCGCGGTAAGCCGGGAGAGACGTACAATATCGGCGGTTGGAACGAAAAGACCAATTTGCAAGTGGTGCAGGCTATTTGCGCCATCCTGGACGAGCTGTATCCGCAAGGCGCTCCGCACAATAAACTCATCACCTATGTGCAGGATAGGCCCGGACATGATCGCCGCTATGCGATTGATGCCAGCAAGATCGCGCATGACTTGGGCTGGAAGCCGCAGGAGACCTTCGAGACCGGTCTGCGCAAAACGGTCGAATGGTATCTGGCGAACACCGCTTGGGTGCAAGGCGTGACCAGCGGCGACTACCAGCACTGGGTGGAAAAGAATTACGTGAACAGGGGGGGCGTATGAGCAGCATGAAGGGAATCATTCTCGCCGGCGGTTCCGGCACACGTTTGTATCCGGTCACACAAGCGATCTCCAAACAGCTTTTGCCGGTTTACGACAAGCCGATGGTCTACCATCCGCTGACTACATTGATGTTGGCGGGGATACGCGATGTGTTGATCATTTCAACCCCTCAGGACACTCCGCTGTTCCAGCTATTGCTCGGAGATGGGGCCAAGTGGGGGATGAATTTTTCTTATGCGGTGCAGCCTTCGCCAGACGGACTGGCGCAGGCTTTCATCATCGGGGAATCTTTTATAGGCAATGACGGATGTTCGCTGGTATTGGGCGACAATATTTTTTACGGACACGGTTTCGACAGTTTGCTTAATGCGGCCGCAGCCAAAAACAAGGGCGGCACGGTGTTCGCCTATCACGTGCAAGATCCCGAGCGTTACGGGGTGGTCGATTTCGATGCCACGGGGCGGGCGCTCAGCATCGAAGAGAAGCCGCTCACACCCAAGTCGCACTATGCGGTGACCGGATTGTATTTTTACGACAACGACGTGGTGCAAATCGCCAAGACGATTAAGCCGTCCGCACGCGGTGAGTTGGAGATCACCACGGTCAATCAGATTTATCTGGAGCGCGGCGACCTGGATGTGCAGGTGATGGGGCGCGGCTATGCGTGGTTGGATACCGGCACGCATGAGTCGCTGCTTGAGGCGGGGTCTTTTGTGCAGACGTTGGAAAAGCGTCAAGGCCTGAAGATCGCCTGTCCCGAGGAAATCGCTTTCCGCAAAGGCTATATCTCTGCGGAACAAGTAGCGCAGCTTGCACAACCGCTGGCGAAGAATGCCTATGGCCGTTACTTGTTGAGTCTGCTTTCCGACAAGGCGTTTTAAACATGAAAGCTGTCCCAACTGCCATTCCCGATCTGCTCATCATCGAACCCAAGGTGTTTGGTGATGAGCGCGGTTTTTTCTTCGAGAGTTTTAACAAACGTCGTTTCGCTGAACTGACCGGAGTGACCGCCGAGTTTGTACAGGACAACCATTCCAAATCCGCGCGCCATGTGTTGCGCGGTCTGCACTACCAGATTCAACACGCGCAAGGAAAGCTGGTGCGTGCCGTGGCGGGCGAGGTGTTGGATGTGGCAGTCGATATTCGCAAGAGTTCACCCACGTTTGGCAAATCGGTCACGGTCAATCTGTCAGCCGAAAACAAACGCATGCTGTGGATACCTCCGGGCTTTGCACATGGCTTCGTCGTATTGAGCGAGTCAGCGGAGTTCTTGTACAAGACCACCGATTTTTATGCGCCGGAATTTGAGCGCTCGATACTGTGGAATGACCCTGCACTTAATATTGACTGGCAGTTGAATGATGCGATGCCCTTGCTGGCAGCGAAAGATCAAGCGGGCAAGTTGCTCAAAGATGCCGAGGTCTTTGCATGAAAAAAATATTGCTCACTGGCAAGAGCGGACAAGTCGGCTGGGAGTTGCAGCGTACGCTGGCGCCATTGGGGCAAGTGATTGCGTTGGATTCGGCTGAACTTGATCTGGCCGATGCGGATGCCATCCGTCGCAAAGTGCGCGAAATACAACCGCACATCATCGTTAATCCCGCCGCGTATACGGCAGTGGACAAAGCCGAGTCCGAACCCGATCTCGCCATGTCTATCAACGGCATCGCGCCGGGAGTCTTTGCGGAAGAAGCCAAGAAACTGAACGCACTATTTGTGCATTATTCCACCGACTATGTTTTCGATGGCAGTAAAATCGGGGCGTATCACGAAGAGGATGCGCCTAACCCGCTGGGTGTTTACGGCAAAACCAAGCTGGAGGGGGAGCGGGCCATTCGTGCGGTTGGCGGCAATCACCTGATTCTGCGCACCAGCTGGGTATACGGTGCGCGCGGTAAAAATTTCCTGCTGACCATGTTGCGCTTGGCGCGTGAACGCAGCGAGTTGCGCATCGTGAATGACCAGATCGGCGCGCCGACCTGGTGTCGTTCTTTGGGTGAGATCACCGCGCAGATGCTGGCGCAACTCTATGCGCCGGGTGCGGGCAAAGAAGAGCTGGCGCGCGTGTCGGGCACATATCATTTGACCTCGGCGGGCAGCGTTTCATGGCATGGCTTTGCTGCCGAAATTATCCGCCTGGCTGAAATTCAACCGGCACCGAATCTTGTGGCGATCCCATCGCATGAGTATCCGACTCCGGCGGTACGCCCGATGAATTCGGTGCTGTCGAACGACAAGCTTGCACGTACTTTTGGTTTGCACGCGGGGAGTTGGCAAGATAATTTGCAGTTGTGCATGGGGGAAAGGGCAATATGAAAATTCACGAATATCAGGGCAAAGAAATTCTGCGCGAATTCGGTGTGCCGACTCCGCGCGGAGTGGCATGCTTTAGCGTCGAGGAAGCCGTTGCGGCAGCACAGCAACTGGGTGGCAAAATTTGGGTGGTGAAGGCGCAGATCCATGCGGGCGGTCGCGGCAAGGGCGGCGGCGTGAAGGTGGCGAAGTCGCTGGACGAAGTGCGCCAGTACGCCGGACAGATACTCGGTATGCATCTCGTGACGCATCAGACCGGCCCGGAAGGACAGGTGGTGCGCCGCCTGCTGATCGAAGAAGGCGCGCAGATCGTTAAAGAGTTTTACGTCGGCATGGTGGTGGATCGCGCTTCGCAGCGCGTGGCGTTGCTGGCTTCCAGCGAAGGCGGCATGGAGATCGAAGAGGTCGCCAAACATTCCCCGGAAAAAATTCGCACCGTGCGCATCGATCCCGTTGCCGGTTTGACGACAGAGGAAGCCACGCACACCGCGCACGCCATCGGCATCCCCGATGCGGCGAATGCCGAGGCGGTGAAGGTGCTGCAAGGGCTGTATCGCGCCTTTGTCGAGAAGGATGCAATGCTGGCGGAAATCAACCCGCTGGTGCTTACTGCCGACAACCGCGTGCTGGCTCTGGATGCGAAATTCAATTTCGATTCCAACGCGTTGTACCGCCGTCCTGAGATCGTCGCGTATCGCGATCTGGATGAAGAAGATCCGGCGGAGATTGAAGCGTCGAAATTCGAGTTGAGTTATATCCAACTCGACGGCGACATTGGCTGTCTGGTGAACGGTGCAGGGTTGGCGATGGCGACGATGGACATCATCAAGCTGTACGGCGGCAGTCCGGCGAATTTCCTCGACGTGGGCGGCGGCGCAAACAAAGAGAAGGTCACCGAGGCGTTCAAGCTGATGCTGAAAAATCCGCATCTCAAAGCGATTCTGGTCAACATCTTCGGCGGCATTATGAAGTGCGATGTGATCGCCGAAGGCGTGGTCGCGGCGGCACGCGAAGTGCATCTCGCCGTGCCTCTGGTGGTGCGACTGGAAGGCACCAATGTCGAGTTGGGCAAGAAAATCTTGGCCGATTCGGGGCTGCCCATTATTTCCGGTAACGACATGGCGGACGCGGCGCAAAAAGTCGTCGCCGCTGCAAAGGGGGCGAAATGAGCATCCTGATCAACAAAAACACCAAGGTCATTACACAGGGCATGACCGGCAAGGTCGGTCAGTTTCATACTTTCCACTGCAAGCAGTATGCGAACGGCGCGCATTGTTTTGTGGCGGGCGTGAACCCGAAAAAAGCGGGCGAAGAGTTCGACGGCATCCCGGTTTACGCTTCGGTGCTCGACGCGAAGAGGGCGACGGGAGCGACGGTGTCGGTGATCTACGTGCCGCCGTCGGGCGCGGCAGCGGCTATCGACGAGGCAGTGGAAGCCGATCTGGATCTGGTGATCTGTATCACCGAAGGTATTCCCGTGCATGACATGCTGAAGACACGCTACAAGATGCAGGGCAAGCGCACGCTGCTGATCGGCCCGAACTGCCCAGGCCTAATCACGCCGGACGAGATCAAGATCGGCATCATGCCCGGCCATATCCACAAGAAGGGACGCATCGGCGTGGTGTCGCGTTCCGGCACGCTAACCTATGAAGCGGTCGGGCAACTTTCCGCGCTGGGTTACGGTCAGTCGTCCTGCGTGGGCATCGGTGGCGACCCGATCAACGGCATGAAACACATCGACGTGATGCGCCTGTTCAACGACGACCCCGAGACCGATGCGGTCATCATGGTCGGTGAGATCGGCGGCAGTGACGAGGAAGAATGCGCGCGCTGGATCAAGGCCAATATGCAGAAACCCGTAGTCGGATTCATCGCCGGCGTCACCGCGCCCGAAGGCAAGCGCATGGGGCATGCGGGGGCGATCATTTCCGGCGGACAAGGGGGGGCCAACGAAAAATTGGCTGTGATGGAAGAGTGCGGTATCCACATCACACGCAATCCGGCGGAGATGGGACGCACGATGCAAAAAATTTTGAAGATTTGAGTCGCAGATAGACACTGATGAACAAGGATAAAACCTCGCTTCTTATCCGTGTTCATTCGTGGCTAATAATTTATTGAAGGGATAGTTGATGCTGGAAGTGTTTTCAAGCGCCCAGTTCTGGGTGGATGTATTCAAGATCATCGTGATCGACTTGCTGTTGTCGGGCGACAACGCGGTGGTGATTGCGCTGGCGTGTCGAAATTTACCGGAAGCGCAACGTCGCAAGGGCATCCTGTACGGCGTAGGGGGTGCGATCGGCTTGCGTATTGTGCTGACTTTCTTTGCCGTCAGCCTGTTGTCGTTGCCGTATTTGAAGCTGGTCGGCGCATTGCTGCTGCTCTGGGTCGGCATCAAGCTGTTGTTGCCGGAAGAGGAGCACGGCGAGGGTAAGATCAAGGCCAACACGCATCTGTGGGGCGCGGTGAAGACCATCATCATCGCCGACTTTGTGATGAGTCTGGATAATGTGCTGGGCGTGGCTGCGGTTGCGCACGGCAATGTGTGGCTGCTGGTGTTCGGCCTGCTGGTGAGCATCCCGATGATCGCCTGGAGCAGCCAGTTGGTGTTGAAGCTTATCGACCGTTATCCGTTTATCGTCTTTGGAGGAGGTGCTTTGCTGGGTTACGTGGCGGGCGAGATGCTGGTCAGCGAGGCGTTGTTCAAGCCCCTGCTGGATGCGCAGCATGCGCTGCACTGGTTGGTCCCCGCCGCCTGTGCGATTCTGGTGGTGGCAGTGGGCAAATGGTTGGCGATGCGCATGGTAGCGTCTGCCGCCGTGGTCGATCTGGTGGATGAGCAGGTTTCTGTTGCTCGTGGCGATAAGTCATAACTGAGGAAAATGAAATGAAAATATTGATTCCGGTGGATGGTTCCGCCAATGCAGATCGTGCGGTAGATCGTGTGATTGCCGATGCGTCCAACCTGAAGGTGGTACCGCAAATATGCTTGCTGAATGTGCAGTGGAAGCTGGACACAGGTAATGTGAAACTGTTTATCAACCAGGAGACGATCAACGATTATTATCGCGAACAGGGGGCAGCAGCGTTGGCGCAAGCGCGGGCCAAATTGGATGCCGCCGGACTTGCATACTCCTATCACATCAGCATCGGCTCCCCCGCCGAAGCCGTGGTGCACTATGCGCAAGAGCATCAGGTCGACCAGATCGTGATGAGCGCACATGGGCAGACGACGTTATCCACTTTGCTGCTGGGCTCGGTGGCCAGCAAAGTTGTGCATCTGGCGCAGATACCGGTTCTGTTGGTGAAATAATATATATCTTAAATAAATAATATAGGTATGGCCTTGTATTGAAAAGTGTTTTAGTATCCGCAGACAAAATGATGCTTTGGACAAAAGGTGGGGTATGGCTAACATCAAAAAAGTGACATTCTTGAAAGCCGACTGGTTTGTGGGGTTGCTGGTTGCATTGGTGTTCCTATTCAGCGCCAATAGCGATCTGATGCAAAGTTTGGAACGCAAAGCATACGACATAGGTGTAAGAGCGTCTTCCCGTGTGCCCAGTGAAAAGATCGCCGTTATCGCCATCGACGATGAAAGCATCGCGAATCTGGGGCGCTGGCCTTGGCCGCGCGAGATACAGGCCATGTTGCTGGATATATTGGCTAGCGGGCAAGCTAAAGTCGTCGGTCATACAGCTTTGTTTTCTGAACCACAGGTCGATTCTGGTTTGGAATATATCAACAAGATCGGCACGCTTGTGGCGAGCTCATCGCTGAAGCAAAGCAGTCCAGCAGAATGGGAGCAGCTGAATGTGATTTTGCTTGAGGCTATGTCGCATCTGGATAACGATATGAAGCTGGCCGAAAGCATGGCCAAATCCAACGCGGTGTTGCTGGGCATGCTGTTCGAGCTTGGGGAGCCGCAAGGCAAACCCGATCATCCGTTGCCGGATTACGTGTTGAAAAACGCCCTAACCAATGTCGGAGATGGCACGGCGGGCGCGTCGCCTATTCTGACCAACGGGACGCAAGTTCCGATTCCGATTTTGGGATCGCTCGCCCTGGCCATCGGACATCTCAATGTGACCCCGGATGTGGACGGCGGCATTCGCACCGAGCCGCTCGTGTTGAGTTATTTCGACCAGTACTATCCTTCCCTGTCGCTCATGCTGGCGGCGAAAAGTTTGAATCTCGAACCCAAGGATATTCAAGTGAGTTTGGGGCAGGGTGTCAAAATCGGCAATTTGAATATCGCCACCGATGCGATGTCGCGCATGTACACCTATTTTTATAACGACCGCGATGGGAAGCCGGCTTTTCAAGTGGATTCGTTTTATGACGTGCTGACAGGGAAGATTCCGGCGGAGAAATATCGCGACAAGATCGTGCTGATCGGTGCCACCGCAGCCGGTGTCGGTGCGCTGCAAGTGACGCCGATTTCCGCCGGGATGCCCCCCGTGTTGACGTTGGCACACTCCGTATCCAGCATCCTGAAGCAAGATTTCTTTGTAGTTCCGGGCTGGGCATTCTGGGCGGGAAAGGCAATTTTTCTGTTGATCGCACTTTATCTGATCTTGTTGCTGCCGCGCATAAGTGCAGGTATCGGCGCGGCGATAACGGGTTCTCTGTTTGTTGTTCTGCTGGTAAGCCACTTTGTCCTGATGACTACGCAGGCGCTTTGGTTGGAATTGATGTTGCCGACCTCCTTGTTGTTGGTGGGGCATTTATTGCTGACCACTAAACGCTTCTTGGTGACGGAACAAGGCAAGATTAAATCCGATGCTGATTCGGCAGAGAGCAACCGCATGCTGGGCTTGGCCTTTCAAGGGCAAAACCAACTGGACATGGCGTTCGATAAGTTCCGTAAAGTTCCCGTCGACGATAGCCTGATGGATGTGCTTTACAACTTGGGGTTGGATTTTGAGCGCAAGCGCCAGTTCAATAAGGCGGAGTCGGTGTTCAAATACATGTCCGATTACAACCCAAAATTCCGTGATTTGGAGCAGCGCTTGAATCAGGCCAAGGCGATGTCGGAAACAGTCATGCTCGGCGGCACATCCGGCAAGAGCAATGCCAGCACGATGGTGCTGGATAAAGCGGGGGTGTCGAAGCCGATGTTGGGACGTTACGAGATCGAGAAGGAGTTGGGTAAAGGCGCGATGGGCGTGGTTTATCTGGGGAAAGACCCGAAGATCGGCCGTGTGGTCGCCATTAAAACAATGAATTTGTCGCAGGAGTTTGAAGCGGACGAGTTGGAAGACGTCAAGGCGCGTTTCTTCCGTGAAGCCGAAACGGCGGGACGCTTGAATCATCCCAACATCGTCACGATGTACGATGCCGGCGAGGAGCATGACCTCGCCTATATCGCGATGGAATTTCTCAAAGGCAAAGATCTGGTGCCGTACACCAAGCGCGATAATTTGTTGCCGTTGCCCAAGGTGTTGAGTATTGTCGCCCGCGTGGCGGATGCGCTGGGTTATGCGCATGGATTGCATGTGGTACACCGCGATATCAAGCCGGCCAACATCATGTACGACATCGAGAGCGACACGGTGAAGGTGACTGACTTCGGCATCGCGCGCATCACCGATTCGTCCAAGACCAAGACAGGGATGGTGCTGGGCACGCCATCGTATATGTCGCCCGAGCAGTTGGCCGGAACCAAGATCGAGGGGCAGTCCGATTTGTTCTCCCTGGGGGTAAGTTTGTATCAAATGGTGTGTGGTAAGCTACCCTTTGAAGGGGACTCGATGGCGCAGCTCATGTTCCGCATCGCGAATGAGCCCCATGCGGACATTCTGAGCGTCAGCCCGAATGTGCCGCCCTGTGTCGTGGCGATTATCAACAAGGCGTTGGCGAAAAAAATGGACGGACGTTATCAGACAGGTCAGGAAATGGCCGAAGCGATTCGCCAGTGTGCGGCGACTTTGCAATAACACAAATTCAGGGGTTGGAACGTGAATATACAAGACGCGCTTGAGATTGTAAGCCAGAGTCATCCCGGGATGATCCGGTCGCACAACGAAGACAGTGTGGCATTTGACGCGCCGTCCGGCTTGGTGGTTCTGGCCGACGGAATGGGCGGCTATAATGCGGGTGAGGTTGCCAGCGGCATCGCAGTTTCAGTTCTTTCGACCGAGATCAGGCATCATCTGCAAAGCGTGCTGCCGGAAGAGAAGGATGCATTCAGCGGCGAGGATGCGGGAGTCGTATTGCTGCGCGACAACGTGCAAAAAGCCAATTCTTCCATTTTTCATGCGGCGAAAAGTCAGCCGCAATATTCCGGTATGGGCACCACGATTGTTGCCGGCCTGTTTTACGATAACCGCGTGGCTGTGGCGCATGTCGGGGATTCGCGCATGTATCGCTTGCGCGGCGAAACGTTCGAGACGATCACGCGGGATCATTCGCTACTTCAGGAGCAGATCGACGGAGGTATCATCAGCAAAGAGGATGCGCGCACCTCCAAGAATAAGAATCTGGTGACGCGTGCAGTCGGTATCGACGCGGAGGTGGAGCCCGAGGTACATGTCCACGAGGTGCAGGTCGGGGATATCTATCTGCTATGTTCCGATGGACTGAACGACATGGTCGTGGATGAAGAGATAGGCGCGACCCTGCAAATGTTGCGGGCCAATCTACCATTGGCCGCGACCGAGTTGATACAGTTGGCGAATGACAACGGTGGACGCGACAACGTGTCGGTGATACTGGTGAAAGTAAACGGAAGCTTCTCTGCGCCGCATGGCTGGATGGCGCAATTGTTGAATTGGTTTAAGAATTAACTACGGGGATTGAAGATATGCCGGCTAAATTGATACTCAGCATGGATGGCGAGGTACTGAAAGAGTATGTGCTGAATAAAGAGCGCACGCTGATCGGTCGCAAGCCTCACAACGATATTGTGATCGACAATTTGGCGATCAGCAGCGAACACGCTGCAATTATCACGATACTCAATGATTCGTTCCTGGAAGATTTGGAGAGCACCAACGGTTTGATGGTCAATGGTGTGGTGACGAAGAAGCATTTTCTACAAAACAACGATTTGATCGAGATCGGCAAATATAAAATCAAGTATTTGAACGATCAGCCGGTGCAGGCGACTTCGGCGGATTTCGAAAAGACCATGGTGCTGAGTCGGCCAGTAAAAACCGCTCCGGGGGGCGGGCCCGGGGTGGGTGATGTGACGGGCAAGTTTGTTTCTACCACCACCGCCACGGTTAAACCATCGGCTGAGCATGTAGCTGCACCGGCGCAAGCAGCTCCGCAGCCCGCTGCTCAGGCGCAACAAGCCGCAGCGGTTCAAATACTGAATGGTCCGAATGCGGGTAAAGAACTTGAGCTGGTGAAAAGCCTGACCACATTGGGCAAGCCGGGAGTGCAGGTTGCCGTGCTGGCGCGCCGTCCGCACGGGTTTTTTATCACCCATGTCGAGGGCGAGAAATTTCCTTTGGTGAATGGCGAGTCCATAGGCGAGCAGCCGCATCAGTTGAATGACCACGACATCGTCGAGCTAGCTGGCGTAAAGATGGAGTTTTATTTCAAAGCCTGATTGGACAATTGAGCACTCAAGAATACTTCATGGATATGGTGAGGGCCGGATGAAAAAGCACGCACTCCTGATTGCGCTCGGCTTCGCGTTTGTATTCTTGTTCATTGGCAACGCGGCTAAATTTTATGAGCTGGGTTTCGTCAGTTTCGTGGAGGCCAAGCTGTACGATACGCGGTTGCGTCTTACTTTGCCCAACAAGGGTGACGACAATATCGTCATTCTGGATATCGACGAGAAAAGTTTGAAAGAGCAGGGGCGCTGGCCGTGGGGGCGCGACAAGCTCGCGCTGCTGATGGACAATCTGTTCGATAAATACGGCGTCGCCGTGGTCGGCTTTGACGTGGTGTTCGCGGAAAAGGACAGCAGTTCGGGTTTGAAGGTTTTGCAGGAGCTGGGGCAGAATCAACTGAAAGAGGTATCCCAGTTTCAGTCGGTGCTGGCGCAACTCAAACCCCAACTGGAATACGATAGCCTGTTCGCCAGTAAACTGAAACAGCGCAATGTCGTGTTGGGTTATTACTTCAACGGCTCGAAAGATATTTCGGGGGCCTTGCCCGATCCTGTATTTGCCGCAGGCAATTTCAAGGGTCGCCCGATCAACTTCACCCGGTGGAACGGTTACGGCGCCAATCTGCCCGAACTTCAATCAAACGCAGCTTCTGCTGGCCACTTCAACCCCGTAATAGATTTTGACGGCATCGTGCGTCGCGTGCCGATGATCGTCGAGTACGGTGGCGCTTATTACGAGTCACTGTCTTTGGCGGTGGTGCGAACCGTATTGGGCTCCCCAAAATTGCTGCCCGGTTTCGCGACCGCCGGCAACGACAAGGATTACGCCGGACTGGAGTGGCTGGAACTGTCTATGCCGCAGTCCAGCCTGAGCATCCCCGTTGACAGCGAGGTGAGTGCGCTGGTGCCTTACCGGGGCGCGCGTGCGACGTTCAAATACGTGTCGGTGACGGATGTGCTGAAGGAACGCATCCCGTTGGATGAACTCAAGAACAAGATCATCCTGGTGGGAACCTCGGCACCGGGACTCATGGATATGCGCTCCACTCCTGTGGATGAGGTTTATCCGGGGGTCGAGATCCATGCCAATATGATCAGCGGCATACTTAACCAATCCATCAAGTCGAGCCCGCCTTATGTCATGGGGCTAGAGGTGCTACTGCTTCTGATTGTCGGCGGGGCGCTGAGTCTGTTATTGCCGCTGCTGAATCCGCTGCAAGACACGCTGATTGTTTCGCTGGCTTTGCTGGCGACGGTGGTTATCAACGGCCTTGCCTGGCAATACGGCAACATTGCATTGCCCTTGGCTGGCGGCTTGATGATGATAATCGTGCTATTCGCGCTCAATATGTCATACGGATATTTTGTGGAGTCGCGTACCAAACGCCAGATCACCAGTCTGTTCGGACAATATGTACCCAAGGAAGTCGTCAGCGAAATGAGCGAACGCCCGGAGCAAGTCTCGATGGAGGGCGAAGGCCGCGAGATGACGATACTGTTTTCCGATGTGCGCGGATTCACCACGATTTCGGAGGGACTCGATCCGAAAGAGCTGTCGCTGCTGATGAATGAATTTTTGACTCCACTTTCACGCGTTGTTTACAAACACAGGGGAACCATCGACAAGTATATGGGCGACTGCATCATGGCATTCTGGGGGGCACCGTTGCCGGATGAGCAGCATGCACACCACGCTATTGTGGCGGGCCTTGAGATGCTGAAGGCGCTGGAAGCGTTGCAGCCGCATTTTAAAGAGCGCGGCTGGTCTCCCATCCATATTGGTGTCGGCATCAATACCGGGCGCGTGAGCGTGGGCAACATGGGCTCGGAAGTGCGTGTGGCTTATACCGTCATGGGCGATGCGGTGAATCTGGCTTCGCGCTTGGAAGGGATCACCAAAGAGTATGGTGTCGGGATCGTCGTCGGTGAAAACACTAAAGAAGCAGTTCCCGGATTTGTTTATCGCGAACTGGACTTGGTTAAAGTAAAAGGCAAGGACAAGCCCGTTGCCATTTTTGAACCGCTGGGCTTGGTCGGTGAGGTGGGCAAGGATGCGCTCGAAGAAATGAAACTGTTTCAGCAGGCGTTGCGTTCATATCACAAACAGGATTGGGATCAGGCAGAGTTGCAGCTGTTCAACTTGCAGAAGATGTCACCGCAGACAAAGTTGTATCAAGTCTATGCCGAGCGCGTCGTGTACTTCCGTAACAATCCCCCGGGTGCAGATTGGGATGGTGTTTTTGTTTTCAAAACCAAATGAGTTGCGAGTGCTGCTTAGGTGTGCAGGTTAACCGGTCATGGATGATTCAACGATGAAGTTAAGAATTCTGGGGTGTAGCGGTGGCATCGGCGGTAATTTGCGCACCACGACCATGTTGCTCGACCACGATGTGTTGATCGACGCGGGGACCGGGGTGGGAGATTTGAGTTTGGCGGAGATGGCCAAGATCGATCACATCTTCGTTACCCATTCGCATCTCGATCATATCGTCAGCATTCCGCTGATGGTCGATAGCGTCGGCTTTATGCGCGATAAGCCGCTGGTCGTGCATGCCACGCTGGAGACGATAGAGATCCTCAAGCAGCATATGTTTAACTGGAAGATATGGCCGGATTTTAGCCAGATACCCGACGCGCAACAGCCCTGCCTGCGTTATGAAACCATAGAGCTGGGCAAGACGGTGAATCTGGGGGGGCGCAAGATCACGCCGATCCCGGCCAATCATGTCGTGCCTGCGGTCGGCTTTCAGCTGGATAGCGGCGCGGCAAGTCTGGTGTTCAGCGGCGATACGACCTCATGCGATGCGTTGTGGGAGACGGTCAACCGCATCGACAATCTACGGTATCTCATCGTGGAGACCGCATTTTCCAATGCCGAGCAGGAACTGGCGATCAAGTCGAAACATTTTTGTCCCAGCTTGCTGGCGAAGGATATCGTCAAGCTCAAGCGCGATCCCGCGATATTCATTACCCATCTGAAGCCGGGAGAGGTCGAGTTGACGATGCAAGAGATAAGCGAATGCGTCAGCGGGTTTATTCCCCGTATGCTAAAAAATGGACAAGTGTTCGAGTTCTAGCGTTAAGTCACAAAAAAATTAAGAAAGAGTCGGGGCGTTTATGAATAATGCGGTGCAAGGCAACGTGAATGATATGGGGGCTCAATTAGAGTTCACCAAGAGTTTAAATCAGGTCACCAACAAGATTCATGCGACGAGCAACATCGATGAGATCATGCTGGATGTCAGCAAAGACATCTGCAATCTGTTCAACGCCGACCGCCTCACTGTCTATGTGGTCGGTGAAGATAAAGCTTCGCTGATCTCGAAAGTCAAAACGGGTCTCAATTCATTCAAAGACCTCAAGCTGCCTATCGCCGAACAGAGCATCGCGGGCTTTGCGGCTTTCCACAAGCGGCTGCTCAATATCAAGGATGTCTACGACGAGCACGAGCTGTCATCTATCAGCCACACGCTGCATTTCTTGCAGGACGTGGATAAGCGTACCGGGTACCGCACCAAGCAGATGCTGGTCGCACCGATCATGGAGGCAAGCAACGGCGATCTGATCGGGGTGATGCAGGTCATCAACAACAAAGCCGGAATACCGTTCCCGGAGTTGGTGGAGGAGGGAGTTCGCGAGTTGACGCAAACGCTGGCTGTGGCATTGCGCCAGCGCCAGCAACAGGCCGGCACGGTCAAAACAAAATATGATTATCTCGTCGCGGATGCGGTGATGTCGGCTGCGGAATTCGAATTGGCAACACGTACCGCGCGGCGCAAAGGCATCGATGTCGAGGATGTGCTGGCCGACGAATTTCAGGTTAAGACGGAAGCGTTGGGGAAGGCTTTGTCCAGCTTCTTCGGTGTGCCCTACGAACCGTATAAAGCCGACCGCATCAAGCCGGGCGAGCTGTTAAAAAACCTGCGCCGCGAATATGTGGAAAGCAGCCATTGGGTGCCGATAGACGATACTGCGGATGGACTGGTTATCCTGACCACCGATCCAGAGCGTATCCAGACTTCGCGCGTGGTCAATAACATCTTCCCTCGAAACAAGCTGATCTACAAAGTTTGTCCGCAACGCGAATTCAAAGCCACGCTCGATCTGTTCTACGGCGGCGGTGGAGGCGGCGTGGGCGACGCGACCGGCAGCATGGATGATATGGGGTCGATGGACGACTTGCTGACTTCCTTGGGCGGAGACGAAGAGGACACCAGCGCGGTCAGTCAGGAGGATGTCAGCGCAGCGGCGGACAACGAGCTGGTCAAGCTGGTGAACAAGATCATCGTTGACGCGTACAAGATGGGCGCCTCGGACATTCACATCGAGCCGATGCCGGGCAAAGGCAAGACCGGCATCCGTTTGCGCAAAGACGGCTCGCTGCTCAACTACATCGAAGTTCCCTCCACCTATCGCAACGCATTGATCACGCGTTTGAAGATCATGTGCGATCTGGACATCTCGGAAAAACGCAAACCGCAGGACGGCAAGATCAAGTTCAAGAAATGGGGCCCGCTGGACATTGAGTTGCGCGTGGCGACCATCCCATCGCAAGGCGGCGTCGAAGATGTGGTGATGCGTATTCTGGCATCCGGCGAGCCGATACCGCTGGAGAACATGGGCTTCTCGGTGCGCAATCTGGAGCTGGTGAAGAAGACCGTGAGCAAGCCTTACGGCCTATTTTTCGTGTGCGGCCCGACCGGATCCGGTAAGACCACCACGCTGCACTCGATCTTGAAGTTCATCAACACGCCGGACACCAAAATTTGGACGGCGGAAGACCCGGTTGAAATCACGCAAAAAGGGCTGCGACAGGTGCAGATCAATAAAAAAGCTGGGCTGGATTTCGCCACGGTGATGCGCGCTTTCCTGCGTGCCGACCCGGACGTGATCATGGTGGGCGAAATGCGCGACAAGGAAACCGTGTCCACGGGTATTGAGGCCTCGCTCACAGGTCACCTGGTGTTCGCCACTTTGCACACCAACAGCGCGCCGGAATCCATCAGCCGTTTGCTGGACATGGGTATGGATCCGTTCAACTTCGCGGATGCGTTGTTGGGGATTCTGGCGCAGCGTTTGGCCAAGCGCCTGTGCAAGGACTGCAAGAAGCCGCACACCGCGACACCCGACGAGATCAAAGCGTTGCTCGCCGAATATGCGAGCGAATTGCTGACGACCGAAACATGGAAAAAAGATACCAATGCTGCCTACAAAGCACAGTATGCCGAGTGGGTGAAATTGTTCGGGGACGACAAAGGCCAGATCACTTTGTACGACCATGTGGGCTGCGAGAAATGTTCCGGCACGGGATATCGCGGCCGCGTCGGTTTGCATGAGTTGCTGATCGGCACCGATCCGATCAAAAAAGGCATACAGGAGCATGCGCGTGTCGCGGAATTATTTGCGATCGCGCTTGAAGAAGGGATGCGCACCCTGAAGCAAGACGGTATCGAGAAGGTGCTGTCGGGGATCACCGACATCCACCAGGTGCGCGCGGTCTGTATCAAGTAAAATTGCCGAGATGGACACTCCCAAAATCAACGCGTATGCCGCACCTGAGCGCGAGCCGCTATCGATGCTGGAAAACCTGCTGGCACGCCTGCATGATCTGAATGTGATCGGCACCGCTCTGTCGAGTGAAACTAATATTGACAAGCTGCTGGAAAATATCCTGCTGGCGGCAAAAAGCATCACGCATGCCGATGCGGGAACCTTGTATCTGGTCGATGCGGACAAGCAGGAGTTGATGTTTGAGATTCTGCGTACCGATTCATTGAACATCCAGATGGGGGGAACCGGCGGGGCGCGCATCCATTTTGATCCTATTCCGCTATATGTTAATGGAGAGCCGAATCTGGCGATGGTGGTGACTTATTCCGCGCTGCGGGGCGAGACGATCAATATCGAAGATGCCTATGTTGCACAGGGTTTTGATTTTTCCGGAACCAAAAAATTCGATGCCAAGACAGGCTATCGTTCGCGTTCTTTTCTGACAGTGCCGATGCGTAATCACGAACACGAGATTATCGGCGTGTTGCAGCTGATCAATGCGATCGACCAGGTGAGCAAAGACATCAAGCCGTTCACCAAAGACGATCAGCATCTGCTTGAGTCGCTGGCCTCGCAGGCGGCGATTGCACTCACTAATCGCCGTTTGATCCATCAGCTGGAAAGCCTGTTCGAATCTTTCATCAGCTTGATCAATACCGCGATCGACGATAAATCGCCCTACACCGGCGGGCACTGCGCGCGCGTGCCCGCGCTCACCATGATGCTGGCCGAGGCGGCGAGCCGCTCGCAAAACGGTTCGTCATTGCATGGCTTCGCCATGACGGACAAAGAAAAATACGAGCTGAAGATCGCGGCGCTGCTGCATGACTGCGGCAAGGTGACAACGCCCGTGCATGTGGTCGACAAAGCGACCAAGCTGCAAACTATTTTTGATCGCATTCATTTGCTGGATACCCGTTTTGAAGTGCTCAAGCGCGATGCTGAAATCGCCATGCTGCGTGCACAGATGGCTGCGGGAGGCGATCACTCTGCGCTGGATCAAGCTCGCAAAGAATTCTCGGCGAACATCGAGCGCTTAAATGCGGACCGCGAATTTTTGCGCCGATGCAACTCGGGATCGGAAAAAATGGCCGAGGCAGATCAGTCGCGCGTGCGAAACATCGCAAAATATGTGTGGCACAACGAAGCGGGTGAACAAGCCGATTTCCTCAGCGCGAACGAGGTGAGCAACCTCACTATTCCTTACGGTACGCTCACGCCGGCGGAACGCGAGATCATCAACCACCACATCGTAGTCACCATCAAGATGCTGGAGTCGCTACCCTGGCCGAAACATTTGAAAAACGTTCCTGAGTTTGCGGGAGGGCATCACGAACGTATGGATGGAACCGGCTATCCGCGCGGTTTGAAGCGCGAGCAAATGTCCGTGCAGGCACGCATGATGGGTATTGCAGATATATTTGAGGCTCTGACCGCCAAAGACCGTCCGTACAAGACGGGAAAAACGCTGACAGAGTCGCTGACCATACTAGGTAAATTCAAAGAGAACGGACATATCGATCCCGACCTATTCGATATCTTCATCCGCGAAAAAGTTTATCTCACCTACGCACAACAATTCCTGGATCCCGCGCAGATTGATAAGGTGGATGTGAGCAAGATACCCGGATATACGCCGTAGCGGGGTGGTCAGTACAGCGCTACGGATCCTGTAGAACAAACGGAATGGGTAATGATGCATTTAGAATAGTATCGCCAAAAATAAAAGCCCCCATCCCAGTGAGGACGGAGGCTGCGTAAGATAGTTCGGTCGAGCTGAACTCGTTTGTCGATTACTTCAGTTTCTCAATCCCCATCATCTTCAGAATGCTGCCCTCGTAGAACGGCTCGGAATTTCCCTTCTTCATCTTGCGGATGAAGTATTTCTCGAACGCGATTTTGGCGAGGTGCACCCACTTGCCTTCGGAGAACCAGTTCACATTGCGCGGCGGGATCTGCGGAATCGCCACGAAGGCTACGCCGCTGTCGCCGAAGTCGGCGAGGCACACCGCGTTCCAAGTCGCTTCCGTATCCGCCGGTGTGCCGGTGAGGTCGGCGTGTATGTTGTACACGGTAGCGGTCACCATGGATTCGATCATGTAACCTGTTTTAGGTGTGCCGACCGGAATCGGTGTCGCTTCCACGGGAGGGATGGGGACGCAGACACTCACGGCGAAGACGTTTTTATATTTCGGATTGCGCTGGTGCTTGCCCACGATCACAAAACCGCGTGCCTGAACCAGCCCTTCGATACCGAACACCGCATCCACTCCTTTGAACGCAGGCAGCATCATGCTGTAGTTGAACGGCAGCTCATGCTTTTTCTTTTCCACGCCCATTTCGTCATGTTCGGTGACAAACATTTTCCCCGCTTCGACCTTGCTGACCTTGGCGTTGCAGATCCACTTGATGTGCTTGTCGCGCATGCCGGATTCGAGAATGCCCTTGGAATCGCCCACGCCGCCCAAACCGAGGTGGCCGATGTAGGGCTCTGCGGTGACGAAAGTCATCGGTGCTTTGATGAAAGCGTATTCGTAAGCGGGATCGATGTGTCGGTGATCGGCGCGATCCATCACGACGAACGTCTCAGCATTGTGGAGCGCCATCTCGGCCTGATGCCCAGCAACGAATCGCATATCGCCACGGCCAAGATCAAACAGATCGGCGAGGCCATCGCGGAGCAGGTTGATCTCGACGCGTTGGAAGCAGTCGGAGCGGAGCTGGTGCCGTTCGATACTTTGCGCGATGCGCATTTGCCGGAGGTGGACGGGCTGTATATCGGCGGTGGCTTTCCCGAGACTTGTGCAGCTGAGTTGGAAGCGAACGTTACTTTGCGTGCCGAGATTAAACAGGCCATTGAAGGTGGCTTGCCAGCCTATGCCGAATGCGGCGGGTTGATGTATCTGTCGCGCGGCATCGACTATGAAGGCCGCAACTACGAGATGGTCGGTGCGATTCCCGGCGATGTGCAGATGCACGCCAAGCCCATCGGGCGCGGCTATGTGCATCTGCAAGAAGACGAGGCACATCCGTGGCCGCGCCCCGATATGCCAGCCAAGCAGATCAAAGCACACGAGTTTCACTATTCCAGCCTGGAGAATCTTCCACCGGATAGCCGCTTCGCTTACCATGTCGAGCGCGGTTACGGCATCTGCGGCAAACGCGACGGACTTATTCTGCACAACCTGCTGGCTTCGTATACCCATCTGCGCACCATCGGCAGTTGCTATTGGGCCACGCGTTTTGTCGCCTTCGTGCGGCGGCACAAAGAACAAAGCGTTAAATTAACTTCACTTCACTCAACGAGAAAACACTATGACACAGCAACTTTACCAGGCTGCCATCGCTGCCTTTGATAAGGCTAACGCCGAAGACCCGAACAAGGATGTTTTCAGCGGCAAGGACTATCCGAAGGAGCTGCTCTACGCGCAACGCATGACCGAGATGCAGGAACGCTATGCACCGGAGACCTCGGAGGCAGTAAAACTCGCCGTGCGCGCCCAGCACATCCAGCGCTGGAAAATACCACGTAGCGACTACACCATGGACAAGCCGGGCTATATGCTGTGGCGCACCACGCTGTACAAATTTCATGCGGAGACCGCCGGAAATCTGATGAAAGAAGTGGGCTACGGCGACGAGATGATCGCCCGCGTCAAAAGTATCATCAGCAAGAAAAACCTCAAGACCGATCCCGAAGCGCAGATGATGGAAGACATCGTCGATCTGGTTTTCATCGAACATTACATGATTGGTTTTGCCACCAGCCACCCCGAGTACGATGAAGCCAAGTGGATACTCATCATCAAGAAGACCTGGAACAAGATGTCGGCACGCGCGCATGAGTTCGCCTTGGCGGGCAAGATCAAACTGCCGGAAACACTGGTGCCATTGATCTTGAAGGCGGTGCAGTAATGGACTTCCTGCCGATCTTCACCAACGTTCGCAACAAACTCTGTCTCGTTGTCGGCGGCGGCAATGTCGCCAAACGCAAGGCGGGCGTGCTGTTGGAAGCCGGTGCCAGAGTGCGCGTGGTCGCGCCGGAGATCGATCCTGAATTGGTGGAGCAAAATGGCGTCGAGACTATCGTCGCGCGTTTCGAGGCTGCACATCTTGATGGGACGACGTTGGTCATCGCTGCAACCAGCGACCATGGGGTGAACAAGCAAGTTTCCGAAATGGCGCAAGCGCGCAATATCCCGGTGAATGTGGTGGACGACCCCGAGCTGTGCTCTTTCATCATGCCCGCGATACTCGACCGCTCACCGATGATGGTGGCATTTTCCAGCGGTGGAGCTTCGCCGGTGCTGACGCGCATGATGCGCGGCAAGCTGGAGACGTTGATCCCGCAGAATTACAGCCGCCTCGGTGTGTTTGCCGAGCGTTTTCGCGAACTGGTGAAAGCGCGTGTGATCAATCCGGCCAAGCGCCGCATCTTCTGGGAAAACGTATTCGAAGGCGTGGTTGCAGAGAAAGTGCTGACCGGCGACGAGAGCAGCGCGGAAGTGATGCTACAACAGATGCTGCTGAACGAAGACAACATTCAGCGCGGCGAAGTGTATCTGGTCGGTGCCGGTCCCGGCGATCCCGATCTGCTCACTTTCCGCGCGCTGCGTTTGATGCAGAAGGCCGATGTGGTGGTGTACGACAACTTGGTGTCCAAGCCCATCGTCGAGATGACGCGCCGCGATGCGGAGCGCATCTTCGTCGGCAAGAAACGCGACGACCACACGCTGCCGCAGGAAGAAATAAATTTGCTTCTGGTGCGTCTCGCGAAAGAAGGAAAACGCGTGCTGCGCCTCAAGGGCGGCGACCCGTTCATCTTCGGGCGCGGCGGCGAAGAGATCGAAACTCTGGCGGCGGAGGGCATCCCGTTTCAGGTTGTGCCCGGCATCACCGCAGCCTCTGGCGTCGCATCCTATGCGGGCATTCCGCTGACCCATCGCGACTATGCGCAGTCGTGCATGTTCGTCACAGGCCATCTCAAAGACGGCACGATGAATCTGGATTGGGACGCGCTCGCGCGCCCGAAGCAGACCGTGGTGGTGTACATGGGGTTGCACGGGCTGGATACGCTGTGCGGCGAACTGATTAAACACGGCATGCCGGATAGCACCCCCATCGCCATCGTGCAGCACGGCACTCAGCCCACGCAGCGCGTCATCACCGGCACGCTGGCGACGTTGCCCGCCATTGCCGAGCGCGAAAAGCCGCAAGCGCCGACGCTCATCATCGTCGGCGGCGTGGTCACGCTCAGAGAAAAACTGGCGTGGTTCCATCCGCAGCAGTCTTGAATAATTACTCACAGTCCAACCATAAAACAGGTGGAAGAGTTCGGTGCGCAGGGCATGACGGCTAAACAAGCGCGCAAATATCACTACACCATCGGCATGGAATATTTCGACGAACCGAGCGTGCTGGCCGAATACGCCAGCTATGACGAAGCGATAAAAGCCGTGGATACCAAGCTGGCGAGCAACAGTAACGGCGTGTCCAAAATTTACCGTGTCGATGTTCCCGGCAAACAGGAGAGCGTGTTCGGCGTGGGGATGAAAGGCAGCGGCGACAATAAATACATGGACGACCAGTTCATTATGAAAGAGATCGACTTTCACGACGTGAAATAGACAGCGCATCTTCCATACGAAATACTGGTGTCGGATAAAAAAGTGTATGCGCTGTATGCGCGTTTCCGCATCGCCATTGACTTTCCCGACCTGAGCATGATGGGCAAGAACAGCTTCATGAACATCATGAAAGCACCCGAAGCGATACGTCTCGCTTTGGAAAAAACCGTCAATAAATAACAGAGGTTCGTATGTCCGATAAATTGATGAGCGCCGCTCAAGCGGGCGACTTGGCTCAGGTGAAGAGCGTGCTCGCAGCCGGAGCGCACGTGAATGTATGCGATGAACTCGGTTGGTCGCCGCTGATGAAGGCTTGCTATAACCCTGAACTCAAGCACGGATTCGCCGATGTGGTGCAAGCGCTGATTGATGCCGGAGCGAACATCGAAGCACCCATCGGTTACGGTGTGCGCCCGCTTATGTTGGCAGCGGGCTACGGCGAAACGGCGGTGGTCGAGGTGCTGTTGCAGGCTGGAGCGGATGTGCTGGCACAGAACGAGGGCGGCTACACGGCGCTGATGATGGTGAAGCAGAAACATTATGTGGATGTGGTTAACCTGTTGCATGAAGCAGAGCAAATGGCCGGAGTAGGCGAGGGCAGTTGTTCCAGCAAGAACGCGCCCGGCGCCAACGTCATCACTTTTATGAAACGTCCCGGAGCGTAACAGCGCACCCCATCTAACGGAATCTTTCATGCCCTATTTCATCTACAGCATCACCGCACGTCCTATCAAGATGCTGAAAAAGATCGAGCAGCACGACAGCTATCGGGGTGCGTCCGCGCGAGTCAAACAATTGCGGAATGAACTGGGCGAGAATCCGCAAGCCTTAATCAAGATGATCCATGCCGAGACCGAGCTGCACGCGGAAGACTTGCTCAATGAAGTGCGCGATCCGGCACCGGTGTTGGGCGACGACTAGCTGTTTTTGAATCGATAGCTGTCGTTGCCGGTTTCGATGATGTGGCAGTGATGCGCGAGCCTGTCGGGCAGCGCCGTTGTCGTTTTGCATCCCGAAACTCGTTTCCCCATTCCGAGAAGTTCAGGCTAAAAAAATACATATGAGCCGTTGGGTGGGCAAGGATATAATCGACCTTGCATATTAGTAATTGCTAATATACAATATGTGCCTTCGGTTTGGAATCAGACACTTTTGGGGGCAATGAACATGAATCAACTAGGGATTTCCGGGCGGATTGCCGCTTATTTCCAAACGGCACAGATTACGCCGTTGCTGGCAATCATCGCTTTTGTATTGGGCCTGTTTGCCTTGGTCGTGACTCCCCGGGAAGAGGAGCCGCAAATTAATGTCACGATGGCGAATGTGTTGATTCCATTCCCGGGGGCTTCGACTAAAGACGTCGAAAAGATGGTGTCTGTTCCTGCGGAACAGGTGCTTTCCCAGATCGCAGGGGTGGAGCACGTAACATCGAGTTCGGTGCATGGCCTGTCAATCTTGTCCATCCAGTTCAAGGTGGGCGTTCCCAGGACGGAGGCTCTGGTCAGGTTGCATGACGCAGTCAGCGCAAACAAGGATTGGTTGCCCAAGGGGCTGGGTGTGTTGGAGCCTATCATTAAGCCCAAAGGCATCGATGATGTGCCTATCGTCACACTGACGCTGCACGACAAAAACAACAAGATGAGCAGTCTGGATTTGGAGAGGCTGGCAAACCAGATCGAGACAGACCTGAAACGCGTAAAGGGAACCCGAGAGGTTAAAACCGTGGGCGGTCCCCATCGCGCGATCCGCGTTGAGATCGATCCATCGAGATTGGCCGCGACGGGATTCACCATTCAGGAGTTGCGTATCGCTCTGCAGTCCGCCAATTTGGGCTTGCCGGTAGGGAACCTGCTGCATGGCGACAACGCGATTCAGGTGGAGTCAGGCCCATTTATCCACTCTGTTGAGGATGTAAAAGACATTGTGCTGGGTGTGCGCAATGGCATGCCGATACTCATTAAGGACATTGCCAAGGTAGTGGATGGTGCAGAACAAACTGAACGCATGGTTTATTTTGGAGAGAGGTCCGATTCGTCGGGCGAGGCCAAGATATTTCCTGCGGTGACCATGTCGATCACCAAGAACGCGGGTGAAAATGCGATCGATGTTGCCAACAATTTGACCGATGCTGTCGATATGTTGAAGGGGGTTGTGTTGCCCGACAATGTGGAGGTTGCAGTGACGCGCAACTACGGCGAAACCGCCAATTCTAAAGCGCAAAAGCTGATTCAGAAGTTGATGTTTGCAACGGCATCTGTTGTTGCGCTGGTATTTTTCCTGCTGGGCAGGAGAGAGGCCATCATCGTCGGCGTGGCCGTTGTTCTGACTTTAACCGTCACGCTGTTTGCCTCCTGGGCTTGGGGTTTCACACTTAACCGAGTTTCGCTGTTTGCGCTTATTTTCTCAATCGGTATCCTGGTCGATGATGCCATTGTGATTGTTGAAAACATTCACCGTCATCAACATCTGTACCCGCGCAAGAAATTAATCAGCATCATTCCGGCTGCGGTTGACGAAGTGGGGGGCGCGACCATTCTTGCCACGCTGACGGTGATCGCCGCCTTGTTGCCGATGGCATTTGTGAGCGGCCTCATGGGGCCGTACATGAGCCCCATCCCGATCAACGCAAGCATGGGCATGCTTTTGTCGCTGGCCATCGCGTTCGTGATCACGCCGTGGCTGTCGCTCAAGCTGATGAAGCATAAAAGCGCGCAAGAAGATACGGCGCTGGCTCATGTCGACACGGCAATCGAGCATGCGGAGTCGACTGCCCATAAATGGCTCAAGCCAAAATTCCAGAAATTATTCCGCCCATTTCTGAGCGACCAACACGGCGGCAGGAACAGGAAGTTGTTGGGCTTGCTGGTCATGGGAATGATCGCTGCGTCGGTGGCGCTGCCAGTCGTGGGTATGGTCGTGCTGAAGATGTTGCCTTTCGACAACAAATCGGAATTCCAGGTTGTGCTGGATATGCCTTCCGATACGCGCGTGGAAAAAACGGCCCAAGTATTGCGGGAAATGGGGCAATACTTGAGCAAGGTTCCCGAGCTAAAAGACTACCAGATTTACGCGGGAGTTTCCGCGCCCATCAATTTCAATGGATTGGTGCGCCAGTATTATTTGCGTTCTTCTGGGACGCAGGGTGACATACAGGTCAATCTGGTCGACAAGCATGACCGTAAAGATAAGAGCCATGTTATTGCCATGAGAATAAGGCCTGCGCTGGTTGAAATTGCAAAGAAATACGCTGGGCGAGTCAAGGTTGTCGAGGTCCCTCCCGGTCCGCCTGTTTTGTCGCCGCTGGTGGCGGAAATATATGGCCCGACTGATGAAGGCCGTTATGCCATCGCCCAGAAAGTCCGCGAGGTATTTGAGAAAACGGATGGCATCGTGGATGTGGACGATAGCTCAATCACTAAATCGGACAAAAAATTCCTGGTGGTCGACCGCAAGAAAGCCAGCTTGATGGGCGTTCCCCAGCAAGCGATCGTGACGACACTCAGCGCGGGGTTGTCCGGTGAAGACATCGCATTCGTTCACGATGAAACAAAATATCCTGCTGCGGCCATCATCCGCTTACCGGAAAGCAAACAGAGTTCGCTGGAGGAGTTGCTGAAGTTGACGGTGCGAAACTCGCAACGCGAACTTGTGCCCTTGAGTGAATTGGTGACCATTGCCGATTCCACAAGAGAGCAGCCGATATTCCATAAGAATTTGCTGCCGGTTAATTATGTCATCGGGGATGCGGCGGGCAGCAATGACAGCCCCTTGTATGGCGTATTCAAGATGCGCCCGGATATCCACAAGATTACGGATGCCGAGGGCAAAGCCGTCGATGAGTTTTACATCAGTCAACCCAAGGATCCATACCGGAGCTATTCGATCAAGTGGGACGGAGAGTCGCAGGTGACTTACGAAACCTTCAGGGATATGGGCATCGCCTATGGGGTCGGCATGATCATCATCTACCTGCTGGTCGTCGCTCAATTCGGCTCCTATCTGACGCCGCTGATCATCATGGCGCCTATCCCGCTCACCATCATCGGCGTGATGCCCGGGCACGCATTACTGGGCGCGCAATATACCGCAACGTCCATGATAGGCATGATCGCTCTGGCGGGTATCATCGTGCGCAACTCAATATTGCTGGTGGACTTTATCAATCTACAGGTGCAGCAAGGCGTGCCATTTAAAGAAGCCGTCGTGAACTCGTCGATCACGAGAGCGCAGCCTATCCTGCTGACAGGACTGGCTGCGATGCTGGGCGCCTTCTTTATTTTGGATGACCCGATTTTCAATGGCCTGGCAATTTCGCTGATCTTTGGAATTCTGGTTTCGACGCTATTGACGCTGGTGGTTATTCCGCTTCTTTACTATGCCGCTTACGCAAAGAATCCAATGCGAATCAACAAGAATAAAGGAGAGTTAATATGAGCCGGAGAATAGCCGCAGTTGCCGTGCAGACAGCATTAATCAGTGCTCTATGGGGGGCAAATGCGTTTGCCGCCGATCTGGTTGAAGTGTTGCAGGCCGCGAAAGGGCATGACCCAGAATATCTGGCCGCCAAATCCGAGCAGTCGGCTGGAGGGGCGCGTCGAAGCATGGGAAACTCGCTGCTCAAACCCAGCGTTAATTTTGTTGCGGGAGCAGGGGTGGTTAACGAGAACTCTTCCACTGCGGGAGCCCAGTTTTCAGCCCCGAATATTGGGTCGTTTAACAACGCAAATTTCAATACATCAGTAAATTTCGGGGCAAGAACAAGGGTCGCTCTTCAAGCATCCCAGCCCTTGTATGACCGCGAGATCTCGGTGCAAAGAGACCAGTTGCAACTCTCTGCCGATGTCTCGGACATGGGGATGGCCTCCGCCGATCAAGCGCTCATTTTCAGAGTCGCCTCAGGCTATTTTGAGGCCGTCAAAACACGGGCCATCATCAATCTGCTCGTTCAACAGCAAAATGCCGTATCCAGTACCTATTCGGAAATTAGCAAACGTCAGCATTTGGGCGATGCCAGCAAGATTGATTTGCAGCTGACCGCCGAGAAAGTCGAGGCCACCAAGGCCAAGCTGCTCAACGCACAATTGGCCTATAACAATGACCTGCTAATGCTGAGGGAGCTGACGGGGCAAAACATCAAAGTGAATTCATTGGATGTGAATTTTAGTGCCGACGGTGTCTTGACGGGCAGTGCTGCCGAATGGTTGGCCAAGGCAAAACAAAATAATCAGCAATTGAAGCTACTGGCGTTGCTGGAGCAAGTGAAAAAATCAGAGATTGAAAAGTATGGTTCGAGCTTGTCGCCCAAGGTCAATTTGATTGCTCAACTTCAGCGAGATCAGGTGAATGGTTCCGGCGATTACGGTACCGCAAGCAATACGACCTCCAGTGGCTCGCTCGGGGTGCAAGTTTCCGTACCCTTAACGGATGGTTATCGTTCTGCAAAAAAAGATGAGGCCTTTTACCTCGCAGAAAAAGCAAAGCTGGAGTACGAGCAGGCTTCTTTGCGCATAGAAAAGGAAATCAACTCGATTTGGTTTGCGCTAACCACAGGAAGGGAGCGCATAGAGTCGTTAAGCAGAATTGTTTCTCTCAGCAAAGACAGGCTTGAGGCAACTGAAAAAAACCACCGTCAAGGTTCAAGAACAACAATGGAATTGTTGGGGGCGCAAAGCGACTATATCGCATCCAAATTGGTGTTGCTTGAAGCGCAGGTTAACTTGATTGTTAACAGGGTAAGGCTATCATCGATGGCCGGTGAAATTTCAGAACAAGACTTGCTTCTTGCGAATAGGTTTCTTTCAAAGAACTAAGTTGGCAGGTGCCGGGCGCGTCAATTCTGTCATGTCCCGAAAGCCCGCACTTGCGCCACAGCACCAAGAGGGTTACTCCTGAAGTGTGTTTTCGTGTTCTCTCGTAACCCAAAACGCCCCCCATATTGTTTATTGTGGGCGACTTTTGACCCGCGTATGATGCCCCGTTGAATTAGCG
>WSYA01000013.1:43632-73876 GCA_009773615.1 Gallionellaceae bacterium | reverse complement strand
ACACGATCATTCAAAAATACGCGCACATAGTTGACCGCCACAAAAAAATCATCGGGACGCGTTTACGAAGTCCAAATAACCAATTATTAGAGGTGCCCTCAAGAATAATTGATTCATGGCAAATAAAGTCAGGGATGTAAGTTTGTCGCAATGGCTCGCCCTTGTAGCAAAGCCTCAGTTCTTGCTGTGTCACAAAAGGAATCCCTCGTTTCAATAATTCCTTTCCAAGGCACTCCTGATAGACAGCCTCCAAAAAACCGCATCCCATCTCTCGGTATACCTCAAACACAGCCCCCTGTATCTGATAACACTCTTCCCTGTACAAAATCTCCCCATCCATTTTTCGTGCCTTTCGTGTTTTTCGTGGACAGTGGTTTTTCTATTTTGCACATACGCGACATCAGTTAAAACAATTCTACATCGCCCTGAATATCCGCATGCTTCAAACGCGCGCCATACTCTGCTTCGCGCTCGACAATTGTATCGTTATTTGCGTGCCGCAACTTCTTCAACATGACCCTGCCGCTAGCGGGGAAAAAATATATCTTACGCGGGTAGATATCCAGCAAAGATTCAGCCACGACACGGATACCTTCATCCTTCAAATATTGCCGGGCAAAATCGACATTGCGTTCGCCCACATTGGTCACGGTAAACCCGCGCAACACGTTGCCGCCTCCGAATAATTTTGCCTCCAGATTGGAACGCTTGGCCCCGCTTTTGATCAGCTGGTTGATCATCATTTCCATGGCATAGGCACCATAGCGCGCAGCCGTCGCCACCGGGCTGTCGCCCTCGCTCTTGTTTTCCGGCAACATAAAATGATTCATCCCGCCGAAGCCTGTCACCCGGTCACGGATGCATGCAGACACGCACGAACCCAGCACCGTAACCAGCACCATGTCGCGATTGGTAACGTAATATTCCCCGGGCAATAGCTTGATCGCCTCCATATCGAAGGTACTGTCGTAGTAGCGGTTAGGGGAAAGGACTTCCTGATAGTCCGTGTGATCAGTCATCTGGGTTGGCGATTTTCCTCAACCGCTCGTTGCGCTTTATGTTTGGGCGTCAGTTCGTAAACCGTCTTGCCGCGCAATTTAAAAAACTCGTCGGCATGGTGAAAGCTTTCCGAATGTCCGGCAAACAACAAACCGTCATTGCGCAGCAAGGGCACGAATTTCTTCAGGATGTCGAGCTGCGTCTGTTTGTCGAAATAGATCATCACATTGCGGCAAAAGATCGCGTCCAGCGGAGACCTGACAGGCCAGCTTTTATCCAACAGATTGACCTGCCGGAAAGTGATCATGTCGCGCAATTCGGATCGCACGCGCACGTGGCCCGCCTGCGCGCCCGTGCCGCGTAAAAAGAAACGTTTCACCAACTCGGGATCGAGCTTGCTCACGCGCTCTTCTGGATACACGCCCGCCTTGGCGGTCTCCAATACTTTCGTGTCCAGATCGGTGGCGATGATGCTGACTTTCGAGGCATCGCGTCCCAGCGCATTGATCACCGTCATCGCCATCGTATAAGGCTCCTCGCCGGTGGATGCCGCCGAGCACCACAACACGATCGGATGCTTGCCGCGTATCGACTGCAGATGCTGGGCCAGCAACGGAAAATGATGCGGCTCGCGAAAGAATGAAGTTAAGTTGGTGGTCAATGAATTAGTGAATGCCTCCCACTCGACGGGCTCATCGCTTTCCAGCAGGGCGAGATACTCGTCAAAGGTTTGAATCCCGGTTGCGCGCAAGCGTCGCGACAGGCGGCTATATACCAGTTCCTGTTTGGAATCGCTCAACGAGATTCCGGCATGCGCATAAATCATCTTGCGCACGCGATCAAAGTCTTTCATGGTGAAATGAAATTCGCGTCCGGCTTTTAGTTCTTTGTTATCGGTCATTTTTATTACTCATTACGAAGCTCAATGTAGGTCGGGTTAGCGAGGGCTAACCCAACATGGACACTTTAACTCAGATTGTCCATCAGCCACCGTTTCCCCTGTAGAGCCAGCTGGCTCCTCCAAGAAATTCTTGACCTAATAGTTTAGCGTGATTTGACCAAATAATTCATGTGCCGAAATTTCGACACCTTCGCTCCGTCAGTCCGACTGAATCCGACTACTTACCTCGGCTCCGCACAGCCACCTTTGTGTGTTCATTTGCCAAGCAGAAAGTGGCGATCAATTTCACCAATTCCTGCGCCTGTTCTTCCATCGATTCGGCCGCTGCCGGCAGTTGATTGGCTTGCTTGGCATTCAGTTTCACGGTCGAGGTGAGCTCTTCCATGCTGGCGGCGGTTTCTTCCAGGCTGGATGCCTGTTCTTCGGTGCGCTGCGACAAATCAGTATTGCCTGAGGCGATTTCTTTAGAGGCGGTGCTGATGGTATCGGTGAGCTGTGCAACTGTGGCGTTGAGATCGTCCCCGAGCTTGCCAAACGCACCGTGATATTCATTGGTGATACGGTTGGTAAGATCGCCCTGGGCAAGCACCCCCGGCATACGCGCAACTTCTTGCCCCCCCGTATCCGAAGTTTCGATCAAATTATTGACTCCCTCCGACAACTCGCGCATGAAGCCGTCTTTATCGACCAGATTGAGGCGTTCGGTGAAATCGGCGTTCTGCGCGGCTGCAACGATGTCGCGCACCTCGCTTTCTATCTTCAACTCCTGCGTGGCATCGATCCACTCAACCGCAGTGCCCAATTTTTGACCCCGCTCATTAAGTTTTGCTTTCGTAGGAGCCAGCTTGCTGGCTCCTACGGAGAGTTTCGCATCTAAGAAAATATGGGATCAAAATTCTTCCCACTCCTCTTCACCTTCTTTGGTTGGCTTGTTTGGCTGTACCTTGGCCTTGCCTGTTCCAGCTGGTTTCTTTTCGGGTGCGGAGGTGCGCTTAACCGCAGCGGGCTTGGCCACGGCACGAACAGCAGCCGTAGCGACCCGTGCGCGAACCTGCGAATTATCCATCTTAAACACGCTTACTGAGCGGGTGAGACTCTGCGCTTCCTCTTCCAGCGATTCGGCTGCGGCTGCCGCTTCTTCCACCAGGGCAGCATTCTGTTGGGTGACTTCATCCATCTGCGTGATGGCTTGATTCACTTGTTCGATACCGGAGCTTTGTTCTGCCGATGCAGCGCTGATCTCGGACATGATGTCGGTAACGCGTTTGACGGCATTCACAATCTCTTCCATGGTTCTGCCTGCGTCATCCACGAGCCTGGAACCCGCTTCGACCTTTTCGACCGAGTCGCCGATGAGGCTCTTGATCTCTTTGGCGGCGGCAGCGGAGCGTTGTGCTAGGTTGCGCACTTCGGCTGCGACCACAGCAAACCCCCTGCCTTGCTCCCCGGCCCTTGCTGCCTCTACCGCCGCATTCAATGCGAGGATGTTGGTCTGGAAAGCGATGCCGTCGATTACGGAGATGATGTCGACGATCTTGCGCGAGGATTCGTTGATGGAACTCATCGTGCCGATGACTTCTTTTACAACGGAGCCGCCTTTCACGGCTACGGCGCTGGCGTTGTGCGCCATCTGATTGGCCTGTTTGGCGTTGTCCGCGTTTTGCTTTACGGTTGCGGTGAGTTCCTCCATGCTTGCGGCGGTTTCTTCCAGGCTCGATGCCTGTTCTTCGGTGCGTTGGGACAGGTCGGTGTTGCCCGAGGCGATTTCTTTGGAGGCGGTGCCGATAGTGTCGCTTGCCTCCCTGATCTGACCGATGATTTCCTTGAGCTTATCGGAGGTCGCATTGGCGTCATCTTTCAATTGCCCGAAGGTGCCGTGGTAATCGTTGGTAATGCGGTCGGTCAAATCGCCGCGCGCCAGCGAACCGAGCATACGCACCACTTCCTGCAAGCCGCGATCCGATGTTTCCATCAACTGGTTGATGCCTTCGCCCAGTTGTTTGAAGAAACCTTCCTTGCCTTGTATCTCAATGCGCTGGCTAAAGTCACCCTGCACGGATGCCGTAACGATATTAGCCACTTCTTTTTCCACCGCGACTTCTGCGGTGCGGTCCTTCCATTCCAGTGCCGCACCCAATCGTGTGCCACGCTCGTTAATGACCGGGCTGGCGACCAAAGCAAAGGTACGTCCCCCGATTTCGATCTGTGTGCGATGCGTAGAGCTCAGACTTTCCAGCATGGCTTTTTGGTGTGCCGGATTTTTGTGAAAAGCATCAATACTGCCGCCCATCAGCTTGGCCGCGCTGAAGTCTGGCAGGGCTTTACGAATATCGGCTTCGGCTGTCTGCATCAACTCGGCAACCGCCTTGTTCATATAGATGATCTTGCGATCCACATCGGAGATCATCACGCTCGTCGATACATTGTCCAGACCGATTCTGATGCGCAGATTCTCATTCGCGATTCTGGTCGCCTCGGCAACATCGAATCCCAGCCTGACCTGCATTGATCTGAGGCCATTCATGAGCTGGCCCACTTCATCCACGCGCCCCGGCACAATCACATTGTTGTATTTGCCTTGCGCCACGCTTTGCAGCAGATCAATCACTTTTTGCATTGGTCGCAGTACGCTGAATAGAAGAGTCAACATGGCCCACAACGCGAGCAGCGCACCAATTGTCATCATTAAAATCGCCTGCATGCGGGTACTGCCATATCGCAAATTTGCCGCTTCGAACTCTTCTTTTGCGACGCGCGACTGCAAGCTTTTTAATTCGTCGGCCTTGTGCAGCGCAAGCGTACCCTTGGGGTTGACCACTTTAACCATTACAGTGTTGGCTTCAACATAGCGCCCCTGCCTGTAAAGGTCTTTAGCAACCAACAATCCCTCATTTACAAACGATTTGCGCAACGACAAGTACTCGTCTGCAATGCGCATTTCTTCGCTGGTCATCTTGGTTGTCGCAAAGGCCGTCCATATTTTGGTGATCGTCGCGATGTTTTGTTCGACTTTTTCAGTATGTATTGAAATCGGATGATCGTGCAGCTTGCTCTCATCCATGCGCGAGTCGTGCATGCTCGCCAAGTGCAGTTGCCGGATATTTTCATTCATCAAGTCGGATATTTCAGCCAACTCCACCAAAGGTACAGCGCGATCCTCGTAAACGCTGCGCAGACCTTCATTGCTCTTGCTCATGCCGAACAGCCCGACTCCCCCAATCACGCACAGCATTAAAGACATAGCCGCCAGCACCGTGACCATGCGCGCCTTGATTGATGCATTTTTCATCAGGTTTAGTTTGCCGAGCAAACTGGGCTTGACCACTTGTCCATCCACAATGCGCAAGCTGCCCGCTTGACCGTTGCGGAACAACGCATAGGCCGACGAGGCTGCACTAATTTGCGCCTGAGTGGGCTTGCCGCGCACCGACATATAGCCAGTGCACTGCCCGTTTTCATAGATGGGTGTGGCATTCGCGACAACCCAGTAAAAGTCGCCGTTCTTGCAGCGGTTCTTAACTAGCCCCGTCCACGGACGGTTCGATTTCATCGACACCCAAAAATCGGCAAACGCCTCTACCGGCATATCGGGATGGCGCACGATGTTGTGCGAGACCCCGATCAACTCGGCCTCGGTAAAACCGCTGACGCGCAGAAAATCCTCGTTTATGTAGGTAATGGCACCTTTGAGGTTGGTCTTAGAAACGATGGAATCCGTTTCATTTAGCACGTATTCGTTGGAGGTTACGGGTTGATTGTTTTTCATGATCTTGCTCCAAAAATTAAATCCAGACTATCCAATACCCGTATCCCCTATAGGAGCCAGCATGCTGGCAAAAGGTGTTGCGAGCATGCTCGTTCCTACAAAACCTACGAGACCACTTCTTCCATCAACTCCATATCTTTGCTGCTCATGAGTTTCTCGATATCCACCAGAATCAACATGCGCTGATCCACGGTGCCCAAGCCCATAATGTAACGCGTGTCCAGCGAGGTGGACAACGAGGGCGCGGCTTTGATCTGTTCCGGTGTCAGGGTCAATACGTCGGAGACGCTGTCCACCACCACGCCGACCACGCGCGTGCCGAGGTTCAGGATGATCACGACGGTGAACTGGTCGTAGTCCACTTTGCCGAGGTTGAATTTGATGCGCAGGTCGACGATGGGCACGATAATGCCGCGCAGGTTGATGACGCCTTTAATAAAGGCGGGAGTGTTGGCGATGGCGGTGACGGAATCGTAGCCGCGTATCTCCTGCACTTTGAGGATGTCCATGCCGTATTCCTCGGCACCCAGTGTGAAGGTGAGAAACTCGCCCCCGGCTGCGCCGCTGGTGTTGGGTGTATTGGTATCAGTTGCCATGTTGATCTCCTTGTCTTTAGCACCTCTCGCCCATTTATGGGAAAGCGGCAGGGGGAGAGAGTTCGACTTTGTGTAACGCTTTTACCCTCTCCCTAGCCCTCTCCCTGCAAGGGAGGGGGACGTTTCAGGACGTGATTAAAACTCTTCCCACTCTTCTTCGCCCTCTTTGGCCGGCTTGTTGGGTAGCGCTTTGGGCTTGCCTGCCGGGGCGGCATGTTTCTTGGCAGGCGCGGGGGCGTGCTTGGCTGCCGGCTTGGCAACGGCACGGGAAGCTGCGGGTGCTGCCAGTGCACGTTGCACAGTGCTATCCATCTTGAACACGCTGATCGAACGCGTGAGGTTCTGCGCTTCCTCTTCCAGCGATTCCGCCGCCGCCGCAGCTTCTTCCACCAAGGCGGCGTTCTGCTGGGTGACTTCGTCCATCTGCGTGATGGCCTGGTTCACCTGTTCGATACCCTGGCTTTGCTCTGCGGAGGCGGCGCTAATCTCGCTCATGATGTCGGTTACGCGTTTGACGGCGTTGACGATCTCTTCCATGGTCTTGCCCGCATCGTCCACCAGTTTGGTGCCAATTTCGACTTTGTCCACCGAGTCTCCGATCAGGGTTTTGATCTCTTTAGCGGCAGCGGCGGAGCGTTGTGCGAGGTTACGCACTTCGGCGGCCACCACGGCGAAGCCACGGCCTTGTTCACCGGCTCGCGCCGCTTCGACTGCGGCATTCAGCGCGAGGATGTTAGTCTGAAACGCGATGCCGTCGATCACAGAAATGATGTCCACGATCTTGCGCGACGATTCGTTGATGGCGCTCATCGTGCCGACAACTTCATGTACGACAGCCCCGCCCTTTTCTGCCACGGAGCTGGCGCTGTGAGCGAGCTGGTTGGCTTGTTTGGCGTTCTCGGAGTTCTGCTTTACGGTCGAGGTGAGCTCTTCCATGCTGGCGGCGGTTTCTTCCAGGCTGGATGCCTGTTCTTCGGTGCGCTGCGACAGGTCGGTGTTTCCGGAGGCGATTTCCTTCGAGGCCGTGCCGATGGAGTCAACTGAGGTCTTCACTTCGTTAACCAGTGTTTTGAGGTTGGTAACGGTAGTGTTTACCGCATCTTTAGTTTGCCCGAACAAGCCCGGGTAATCTTTGGTGATGCTTTGTGTCAAATCGGCATCTGCCAAAGCTTGAGCTACGCGCACCACATCGTTGAAGCCCACATCGCAGGTATCAACCAGCTTGTTAAGGTTCGCAACCATCTCGCGGAACATAAATTCAAACTTGGCCTCATCACCACGCTTGCTGAAATCACCTTGTGCGCCAGCTTCCGCCAATATTTTAACTTCACTGCTGATTGCTAATAGAGACGCTTTAACACTATCAAGGGCAGCAGTGATCTTAGCTTTTTCCCCAGGAAGTTTAGGCATATCGGCCGTAAAGTCACCACGAGCATACTGGCTAATTATTTCCACGATTTTCATCTTGACTGCGATGTGTGATGCAACCAACTCATTTAGTTCAGTTGCCATCTTGCCGTAAGTACCGGGAAAGAGTGACGCGTTCATACGATCACTAATCCAACCATCCGCATGTTTTTTAGACATCGCATTTTGTGCAGCGACAAAGCCATTGATTGCGTCTTGCATCTGCTTCATCGCCGCCATGATGCTGGTGCTATCACCCGCTCTGAGCACTACTTCGCTAGTCAAATCACCACTTGCAACTTTCAATGCGAGACCTGCTGCAGCATCTGGCTCGCCACCCAGCTGCTTCATCAAGTTGCGCACGATCAGGAAGCCGACCATAACTGCGACAATCAGCGCGATGATGGACAGCACGATGGTTATCAGAACTGCCCTTTCAGCATGCACATCGGCCTCTGCGCCGATCTTGCTCAGGCTTTCGGTCTGCAGATCGACCAGCTTGCTGACCGCATCGCGATAGGTGCGCTGCTCGGCGCGGGCGCGGCTCAGCAGCAAAGCCTTGGCCTCCTCCTGCTTTCCCGATCCCATCAATTTAATAAATTCGTCCTGTGAGGCGCGGTAGATGTTGCGGGCATCCTCCACAACCTTCAACGCGGCCTTGCCCTTATCGGAATCGATCATCTCGTGCAGCTTCTCCAGATTCTCCCTGATAACTCCACGGTTTTTTTGGATGGCCTCGATTTCGGGGCGAATTTTTTCTGGCGCGGTCTCCAGCAAGGCGTTACGCATCACACGCGAGATGTCGTTGATACCCTCGATCACGTTGTTCGCATAGACGGTCTTGGGAAACTCCTTCTCGACGATATTCCTTAACTCCTCGTCCAAACTACGCAGGCTGGTGACCCCAACAACGGCGATAACTATCATCAAAGCGATGATTGCGCCGAAGCCCAAAGCCAACCGGGTTGCTACTGTCATATTTTTCGCGGATGCCATTTTCGTTCTCCTTTAAAAAATTAAATCAAACCAATCAACCCAGACTCCGACCTACGGGTTACGCGACTTATGCTGTGCAGCCAATGCCTGAACATCCAAAATCAAAGCCACTTTTCCGTCTCCCATAATGGTGGCACCGGAAATTCCCTGCACCTTGCGGAAGTTCGATGCCAGGCTCTTGATCACCACCTGGTGCTGGCCGAGCAGCTCGTCCACCATCAGGGCCGTTTTCTTTCCCTCGGCTTCAATGATCACCACGATACCCTTGGTGAAATCGGTGATGGCATTTTGAATATTGAACACTTCATGCACCGACACCAACGGCAGGTATTCGCCGCGCACGCGCAGCAGATGGCCTTCGCCGCTGACCGATTTCAAATCTTCCGCGTTGACCTGTAACGATTCCACGATAGAACCCAGCGGTGCGATGAACACTTGTCCGCCCACCGATACCGACAAACCATCCAGTATCGCCAAAGTCAAAGGCAAACGAATCGTGGTGCGCGTGCCATATCCTTCCGCCGAATCAATTTCAACGCGACCGCCCAGTTCGGCGATGTTACGTTTCACCACGTCCATGCCGACCCCGCGCCCGGAGACATCGGTGACGACTTCCGCCGTGGAGAAGCCCGCTTCGTAGATCAGCATCCACACCGCGCTGTCGGGCATGTCGTCGCTGACGTTCATGCCGCGCTCTCTGGCTTTATTGAGAATCCGTGTGCGACTTAAACCGCCGCCATCGTCTGCCACTTCGATGACGATATTGCCGCCCTGATGAAACGCGTTCAGGGTGATGGTTCCGGTCGGCGATTTGCCTGCGGCGACACGTTTTTCCGGCATTTCGATACCGTGATCGAGACTGTTACGGATCAAGTGGGTGAGCGGGTCGGCGATCTTTTCGATCAAACCTTTGTCCAGCTCGGTGCCTTCGCCCAGCGTTTTGAGTTCGATTTGTTTGCCCAGCTTACTGGCCATGTCGCGCACGACGCGTGGGAAGCGGCTGAACACAAAGGAGATCGGCAACATGCGCACCGCCATCACAGCCTCCTGAATGTCGCGCGTGTTGCGCTGCAACTGGCTCAAGCCGCTCTGCAGGCGTTCCACGACGAGAGGATCCAGCAGCGATGCCGACTGCGTGAGCATGGCCTGAGTGATGACCAGCTCTCCCACGAGATTGATAAGCTGATCGACCTTTTCCACGCTGACACGGATGGAGGAATCTGCTGCCGCCGGAGGAGGAACCCGGTCCGCCGCACGGCGCGTGGGGTGTGCTTGTTCTGCCATCAAATGGGGTACAGCTTGAACAGCGGCGGGAGTTTGTTCCGCGACCGGCGCAACTGCTTCCGGCTTGGTGTCGGGGTTGGGTTCCTGCAAAAAACCATAGCCGCGCACGGTCTCACGCTCGGTTTTTTGTACTGGAGTTTCCTCAAAAAATCCGTAGCCCTGACTGTCCTCTGCTCCGGCGGTATTTTGAGCGGCTGGAGCGGGTTCGTCGTCGAAGAAACCATAGCCCGGGTCGGTGTCGGGTGCTTTGACTGGAGCAATTACGGGAGAGGATGGGGCTGCGGGTGCGGCAGATTGATCCGCAGAAGAAAGGCGTTCCAGCTTGGCACGCGCATCTTTGATAATTTGTTCATCCACTGCGGTGCCGTCGCGATGCCCCGCCAGCTGCATGGAGATCGCGTCGCCCGCTTCCAGAAACGCATTGACCATTTCGTTGGTCAATGCCATTTCTTGTTTGCGCAATTTATCGAGCAGAGTTTCGAGGACATGCGTCACTTCGGTCATGTCGGTAAAGCCGAATGTTCCGGCGCCGCCTTTGATGGAGTGTGCCGCGCGGAAGATGGCGTTCAAGTCATCCATGCTGGGATCGTTCACCTCCAGGCTTAGGAGCAGACTTTCCATGTTGGTGAGATGCTCTGCCGCTTCTTCAAAGAAAACCTGGTAAAACTGACTAAGATCGAAACTCATGGCAGTGGGTTACCTTTATTAAATTTTCTGGCTCACCTGTGCACTCATAAAGAGGAGGGAAGCACCTCAACCAAGAAAAACAACTGTCCACGAAAAACACGAAAAGCACGAACAAGTCAAAAGCAGCCCTGTCATAAAACCATTCCCAATAAGTAAATTATCGTATTGGTTTATTTCGTGACTTTCGTGTTTTTCGTGGACAAAAGCCGTTAAAACTAACCGATGACTTTCTTAACCACTTCCAGCAACTTCGCCGGGTCGAACGGCTTGACGATCCAACCTGTCGCGCCGGCGGCTTTGCCCTGCGCTTTCATGGCATCACTCGATTCGGTGGTGAGCATCAGAATGGGTACGCTTTTGTAGGCAGGCATTCCGCGCAGATTTTTAATCAGCGTCAACCCGTCCATGCGCGGCATGTTCTGGTCGGTCAGCACCATGTCCACCGTTTTCATTTTGGCTTTGTCCAGACCTTCTTGCCCGTCTACCGCCTCAATGATTTCGTAACCCGCGCTCTTCAGCGTGAATGCCACCATTTGTCGAATAGAACTTGAATCATCCACGCTCAATATTGTTTTTGCCATAACGCCCTCGCTGCCGAATTAGTTTTATTGCCCAGAAAAAATTGCCTAGAATAAATCGATGTCACTGGATTCCAGCTTGTCTTGACGCACTGGAGAACGTTCGCTTAGCCGCTCTGCCTCGTTAAATATATCATTTATTTCCTGGCGCATCTGCGAAATCCGTTCCGGGGAAGCGGCCTGTCCCTGTTGCGCCTCGTCGGCCCACTCGCCCAAGCGCTGCCAAGCGGTTTCCATGCTGCTAACACGAGTGTGTGTGTGCTGGATCAATTGCCCGACCATGTCTTGAAATTGTAACGAAGTAACGGCGTGCCCGACCACTTGCTCCACCTCACCGGCAATCGTACGCTGGTCTTCGATCACCTTCACCATATTTTTATTCATCACGTTGACTTGCGCCAGCGTCTGATCCATCTTGCTCTTGGACTCCAGCGCAAAATTCATATCCAGCGACGCCATCTGGCTGATGGATTTTTCCGCATCCACGATCGACGCGCGCACATCCGTCACATTGCCGCGAATTTGACGGCTGAATTGCTCGGAGCGTCCCGACAACTTTCTGACTTCGTCCGCCACCACGGCAAAACCGCGTCCAGACTCGCCTGCCCGGGCAGCCTCGATTGCGGCATTCAAAGCCAGCAAATTTGTTTGCTTGGAAATTCCGTCAATTTCGCCCAGTACATCGAGAATACCCGTCACCTGATGGCTGACCGCATCCATCTTGTCTACCAACTCCATGGCAACTTTGCTGTTGTTCACTATGCTGCCGACCAACTCTTTGAGCATATCCGAGGTTTCGACGATGAATTCCTCCAGCCCCTCTTTGTTGTGCCCTCCTTCATGTTCTCCAGAGACGATAGAATTCGCGATTTCACTCTGGCTTTGAATGAGCGTTTGCATGCCGCTGAAGCTCTCCAGCAATTTTCCGATCGCGTCGCTGAGCAGCATTTGCACCTGATTCAAGTCGGCATTCGCCCCGGCAAAATGTGTGGCGAACTGCGTGTGTGTCTGCGTCAACACATTTTCCACGGCGCTTTGCTGCGGTGCTACGACTTCAACTTTATCTTCTACCTTGCCAAAATAAATCAGAAAGGCGTAGATGACCACAAGCGTGGCCAAATGCTCTGCAATATCGAAGGCTATAGACGAGTTACCCGGCATCACGAATTGCAGCAAAACCGAGAGGACACCCAGTGTAATCATGAACACCAGCAATTTTTTATTGTATATCTGTCTCTGTTCGTTTTTCATGATTGCCTCACTTCAAATTCTCCTGTTTTGCTTTACATCCTTTCCCCCTGAGAGAGGAAGAGACAGTTTCGCCGCCGGGTTTAACGACCCTCATCACCCAACAATTCTTTGATATCCAAAATCAGCACGATCTCGCCTTCGCTCGACATGGTGACCCCGGCCACCCCTTTGGGGCGGAAAGTGTCGAGCGACTTAATTACCACATCGTCGTGACCGGCGAAACCGTCTGCCGAGAGAATGAAGCTCTGGTTGCCGACTTGCATGAGCACGCCGACTTCGGACTTGCCCGACTCCGCCCATCCGATCAAATTCGCCAGCGATCTCACCGGCAGCACTTCGCCGCGCACCACCATGGTGGGCTTGCCCGAGATCAGCTGCTGCCCTTCCGGCGTCACCGACATGATCTCGCGCACCATCGATAGCGGCACGGCAAACGGCTGATCGCTAAGCTTCAGCAACAGCACGGGCAAGATCGCCAGCGTGAGCGGCAGAGAAATAGTGAACGTCGAACCTCTGCCCGGCTCTGAGTCGATGCTGATGGAACCGTTCAATTTAGAGATATTGGTCTTCACCACATCCATGCCGACACCGCGGCCGGACACGCTGGAAATTTCGTCCTTGGTGGAGAAGCCCGGCAGAAAGATCAGACTCAAACTGCCCGCATCATCCAGCGCGCTGGCGGCCTCGGGCGTGATCAGGCCTTTCTCGATGGCTTTGCTGCGTATCACTTCGGGGCGCATGCCTTTGCCATCGTCGGCGATGCTGATGAGAATATGATCGCCTTCCTGGCGCGCACTCAAATACACCGAACTCTTGATCGGTTTGCCAACCGCAGCGCGTTGCTCTGCGCTTTCCACGCCGTGGTCCACCGCGTTGCGCACCAAGTGCACCAGCGGATCGTTCAAGTCCTCTATCATGGTCTTGTCGATCTCGGTCTCTTCGCCCGACAACACCAGCTCGACGTCTTTGCCCAACTGACGCGCGAGATCGCGCGCCAAGCGCGGATATTTTTTGAACAAACGGCCGATGGGTTGCATGCGCGTGTTCATCACGGCATTTTGCAAACTCACCACCAGCATATCGAGCTGACTCACCGACTCGTCCAGCGACTTGAGTGTCTCCGCATCGGAACGTCCTTGCAAAATATCGCTGCGCAAATGCGTCAAACGGTTCTTGGTGAGACCGATCTCGCCCGACAGGTTGAGCACCTGATCGAGACGGTCGGTATCCACGCGTATCGTATTGTCCTTCGCGGCAGGCTCTGCCTCGCGCCGGTTTGCGGGAGCGGCTGCGGTGCGCCCGGGCACATCTTCCGTGCGGCGACCAAACGCGCTTTGCTTGAGTCTTTCTTCGTCAATTTCCGCAGCGCTAGGGCTCGCTGCGGGAGCGGGAGCAGCCGCAACTGGAACGGCTGCAACCGGAGCGGCAGGCGCACCTCCCACTATGGTTTGATACAACGCATTCCAATCGGGGCCGTTCTGCGCAGCCGCTTGCAATGCCGCTGAAACCGGCGGTGCAGCAGGCGCCTTTGCCGCGCCGTTCATCGAAACTTCTTTGCCTTTCAGCGCGGCCTCCAACGCATCCAACACGGCTTGCGGTGCTCGCTGCGGCTGCACCCCTCTGCCCAGATCATTGAACATCAGACGCACATCCCCCGTTGCCGCCAGAATGACATCCAGTAGGCCGGGATTCAGGTGTAACTCCGCATTGCGCAATTTATCGAAGAGATTCTCGGTCAAGTGACACAACGTTACCAACTCGGTCGCATTCAAAAATCCCGCGCCGCCTTTGATGGTGTGAAAACCGCGAAAGATCACATTGAGAATATTCTTGTCGTTCGGATTTTTTTCCAAGTCCATCAATTTGCTGTCCACATCGGCCAGCAGATCGGATGCCTCCAGAAGAAAATCCTGCAACAACTCTTCCATACCCGTGAAGTCGTTCATTTTAGAACTCCAATATTTCTAGCGATTCGACACCCCGCGCCCTCGCGGGAGATGCTCTTAAAACCGCTGTTGCAATTACATTTCAAAAGTCAAATACGCATTTCTCGTTTGCCTCCTCTCCCGCAAGCGGGCGAGGGGATAAATCAAAAACCCAAACTATCCAGCAGATCGTCCACCTGTTTCTGGCTGGTGACTACATCGCTGCGCCCTTGCGCGTTGATGACCGGCCCGTTCAACAGCCCGGAATCGATCTTCACCGATGGCGGCGCGTTTTCGATCAGCAGGGACACCAATTGCTGCTCCATGTTTTGCGTGACCTCGATAATCTTCTTGATGACCTGCCCGGTCAGATCCTGAAAATCCTGCGCCATCATGATCTCGGTCAGATAAGCGTTGGTCGTTTTGGTCTGTTTCGGCACTTCCACCAAATAGGCATGGGTGCGCGTCGCCAATTGTTTGAACTGCTCCGCATCCAGCTTCTGATCGAATAGTTTTTGCCACTCGCCGGACAGATACTTGGCCTCGCCTTCGATCTTCTCCACCACCGGCTGTGCTGCCTCTGTGGCGTTCAGCACGCGCTCCGCCGCCTGTTGCGTCATGGTCGCAATATAGGTGAGGCGATCTCGCGCATCGGGGATGGCGTTGGCCGCTTTTTCCAGATTTTTGTCGTATCCGAGTTCGCGCAGACTGTCGTGCAAAGCGCGCGTCATGTGGCCGATCTTGTTGATTACTTGCGGATTTGCCGCCTGCGCATCCGTCGCCGCAGCCACAGATTTTTCTTCTACTGCCGCCGCTGGCGCTTCGCCGCCGCTGGCAGCGATGCTATCGAACAAAGCTTCCAGATCATCCGAATCATTATTTGAATTTGTACTCATGGCATCTCTCACTTCTGCATGGTTAGAAATATTTTTTTCAGCTTCTCGTCCAGCGTGGCGGCCGTGAACGGCTTCACCACATAACCGGATGCGCCCGCCTGCGCCGCCTCGATGATGTTCTCGCGCTTCGCTTCCGCCGTGACCATCAACACCGGCAAATGTTTGAGCGCGGCATCGGCACGAATGTTCCGCAGCAACTCGATACCGGTCATGTTCGGCATATTCCAATCCGACACCACAAATTCGAAATTACCCTCGCCGCGCAACTTGTTCAGCGCATCCACGCCGTCCTCCGCCTCGGATACATTGGCAAAACCCAGTTCCTTGAGCAGATTGCGCACGATTCGTCTCATCGTCGAAAAATCGTCCACGACCAGAATTTTCATATTTGGATCAGCCACGGGGTCCTCCTTCTACTGCTTATAATTTTTACAACAACGGCCTGAGCGTCTCAGACAACATCAATCCGTCAAACTTCGGCACGTAGTAATCCACTCCCACGCGCGTTCCCATCGTCCGGTTCGCCTCCGAAGACAAGGACGAATGCATCACCACCGGAATATTGTCGAAACGCCGGTCGGCTTTGATGTGCTGTGTCAGCACATAGCCATCCATCTCCGGCATTTCCGCATCCACCAAAATCACCTGGATATGTTCGTGCAAATCATGTCCCGAATTGGTCGCCGATTCAGCCAGCCCCTGCAAGCGCTGCCAACCTTCGAGTCCGTTATGCGCCTGAACATGTTTCACACCCATCTTGTCTAACAGTTCGGCTATTTTCTTACGAGCGACCGCAGAATCATCCACGAAAAAGACGGACTTTTCATGCCCTCCTTCGACTTTCTCCACCGCGCCCACCACGGCTTCGCCGAATGCGGTCGCCATGATCTGCTCCACATCGAGGATGGAAACGAGGCTGCCGTTGGGCAATTCGGTGATCGCCGTGATCAGATGCGAGTTGCCGCTCATCATGCCTTCGGCGGCGCGCACCTTGTTCCAATCCACGCGGATGATCCGATCAACATCGCGCACCAGAAAACCCAGAACGTGGCGGCTGTATTCCGCCACCATCATCACCTTCTGCTCTTCGGGATTGCCCAGGCCCATGAATGCGGCCAGATTGAGCACCGGCATCACATGGCCGCGCAAACTCACGATGCCATCCACGCCGTGCGGCATGTTCGGTGTCTTGGTGATGCGCACATTGCGCGTGACTTCTTTCACCTTGAACACGTTGATCCCGAACACCTCGTTCGAGCCGATGGAGAACAACAGTATCTCCATCTTGTTGGACCCGGCCAGACTCGCTCGCGCATCCACCGCGTCGAACACACTGCCACCTTCGTTTTGCATTGATTCTCCAAAAGACATGATCGGCTCCTATTTAGTAAGCAAGCGCGTCAGCGTCTGCGCCAATTTCTGGGGTTCGAATTTCGGCACGTACTCGTCCACGCCGACCGCCTTGCCCAACTGTTGGTTGGAATCGCTGGACAGCGACGAGTGCATCAACACCGGTATTTTGGCAAAGCGCTTATCTTCTTTCACCTTGCGCGTCAGCATGTAGCCGTCCATCTCCGGCATCTCCACATCGGTCAGAATCACCTGAATCATGTCGGTGACCGGAATGTGCGCGGCCTCCGCATAGTCCGCGATTTTTTTCAACTCGATCCAAGCACGGTTGCCGTTGATGGCGGAGATATATTTCACCCCCATTGCATCCAGTGTTTTTTCGATCTGCTTGCGCGCCACCGAGGAATCGTCCGCAAAAAACACCGTGCGGTTGGCCAACCCGATCGGCTGCACGCTCTTCAGGATCATATCGTCGTCGGCGAAGTGTCCGGTTTCAGACAAGACTTTTTCCACGTCCATCATCATCACCAGACGCTTGTCTGCCAGCTCGGTGACAGCGGTGACCAGGCCGCCCGTTTGCGAGTTGAGCATCTCGGGCGGCACGCGCATCGACGACCAGTCCAGGCGCAGGATGGTGTCCACCGCCTCGACCAGAAAGCCCTGGGTGTGCCCGTTGTATTCGGTCACGATCATGATGGTGGGCTTGTGATCGCACTGCACGCCGACATATTTGGCGAGATCAATCACCGGCACCAGCACCCCGCGCAAACTCACCATGCCTTCTACCGCATTCGGCATGTCGGGCGACTGGGTAATCTCGGGCACGCGCATCACTTCGCGCACTTTGAACACGTTTATGCCGTAAGTTTCGCGGCGACCGCTGCGGTTATCTAAGCCCAGAGTGAACATCAAAATCTCCAGTTTGTTGTTCCCCGCCAGCTTGGTGCGCGCATCAATATTTTTTAATAACTCGGACATCATGCCCTCCTGTCTAAACTGCTAAAAATCAACTCAAAACATTTCCTGTTGTTCCCCTCGCCCGCTTGCGGGAGAGGGGATTGTTGCAAACCCTAAATCTTAAACCGGTCCGACGCCTGTCTGATGCGGTGCGACAGCGCCTCCAGCGTCGCAATGCTTTCGCGCGTATCCGCCACGGCAGCATGATTTTTCTCCGCCATCTGGGCAATGCCCTCGACATGTTCGGCGATGCTGTCCGTCGCTGCTTTCTGCTCCTGCACCGAGTGCACGATATCACCCACCCCGGTGGTTGCGCGCTCCACCGCATCGCCCGCCCGCAACAGCAGACTCGACACTTGCTGCACATTTTCTTGCGTGGCCTGGATGGAGCGCACACCCTGTTCGATGGTTTTTTCCACGGTGCCGGACTGCGTATCCAGTTCGCGCGTGATGCGGTCGATCTCGTTCGCCGAGTGTGCGGATTTTTCCGCCAACTTGCGCACCTCGTCCGCCACCACCGCAAAGCCGCGCCCCTGCTCGCCCGCACGTGCCGCTTCGATGGCCGCGTTCAACGCCAACAGATTGGTCTGGTCGGCGATGTCTTTCACCTGCTGCGTCATGCCGGTGATGGTGTGGGCGCTCTCGATGAACTCGTGCACCGAGCGCTCCACCTGGCGCATCACCTGCTCGATGCTGTTGATCTCCGTCACCATCGCGTTGGCATTGCGGTTACCCTCATGCGTCAACTCGGCACTCTCTTTCGCCTGACGCCCCACTTCCGAGGCGTTTTCCGCCACCATACCGATGCTCACTGTGACCTCTTCTACCGCTGCTGCCGTAGAGGCAGCCGACTCGTTCTGCGCCTGCGAGCTGCGCGTCACCTCGTCGGCCGAGCTGGCCAACAATTCGGTAGCGGCTTGCATCTCTATAGAACCGCGTTTCACATCGTAGAAACTGGCGCTGACGTTGATCATCAGCTTGTTGAACGCATTCGCGATCTCGCTCATCTCATCTCTCTTGGTAGAGTGGGGAGCGCGCAACGACAAGTCGCCGTTTGCCACCGCCTGCGCCATCAAGTTGCACAGATCTTTTGCCGCCCCGGTCACGCTGCGTATCAGGCGCTGGCTATACAACAGCATGATGGCCATGCTGGCAACGATAGAGATGATCAGCAATTGGGTGGAGAGTGCCGCTTCGTCGTGGATATCTTTGGCGGCTTCTTTTACCGCCCGCATTTGATGATCGGCCTGCGCCTGCACGCTGGCGCTCAGCTCTTCCATCATCGGATTGATCTTTTTCAGCAACAGCTTTTCCGCGTCTTCGTAACGCCCCCCCGCCAGCGCAGCGCGCGTCGGCAACACGGCTTCCGCCTGATAGGCATCGAATATCGCATGCACTTTGGCTATACTTTTTTTGCCCGCGTCGGAATGCACGTGCAAGGTATATTCATCGAGCTTCTTTTGCATATCGGCCAGATCGCTATCGATGACCTCCAGATGTTTGCTGGCCGGGTGATCGTGCATCGCGGCAGCGCGACCGGAGGGATCATGTTGCAACGCCAGTAAAATTTGCGTGCGTGTGTTAGATGCATGCTCGCGTATCTTGTAAATATCCGTTACCAGCATGACGCGCCGGTTGGCCACATCGGAAAACGCCTCGTTGGCGCGCTCCAATGCAATGTAACCTTGGCCGCCGTCGAACAATAGCGCTGCCAGCAATACACCGAAAGCCAGCCACAGGCGCGGCCCCAAGCGTTCCGGCATAATTTTGTGCCACCATTGGCGGCGCTTGCGCGCCTGACCGGAATGTATCTCCCAGCTGCCCTGACTGCCCTCACGGAACTTGCGGTACAACGCGTCCGCCGCTTCGACATCGGCGCGCTTGGGCTTGGTGCGCACCGACACGTAGCCCACACATTGACCGCTTTCCATCAGCGGGCTGGCATCTGCCAGCACCCAATAATAGCTGCCGTCCTTGCGTCTATTTTTTACCAACCCGTGCCAAGGTTTACCGCCTTTCAAGGTAGCCCATAGATCGGCAAACGCTTCCACCGGCATATCGGGGTGGCGCAGAAGATTATGCGGTTGCCCGACGAGTTCAGCTTCCGAATAGCCACTCGCGTCAATAAAATCCTTATTGCAGCTCGTGATCATGCCTCGCTTATCTGTGCGCGATACGATGAAGGTGCCTTCCTTCAGGGCATATTCAACGTTGCTGACCGGTTGGTTATTTCTCATTTTTCGCTCCTTGGCGTATCTTTATTTTTCTGCGTAGAGTGCATTTCATGCACCCTGCCGTTAAACCTTAAACTTGCTCACCGCACTCTGTAGATCGCGCGCCAATTCGCCCAGCTGCACAATGCCCTGCTCCGATTGCGAAATCGCGGCGTGATTCTCTTCCGCCATCTGCGCGATATGTTCAACATGACGGGCTATCTCGTTGCTGGCCAAGGATTGCTCGGACACCGACGCGGCGATGTCGTTGACGCCCGCGCTCGACTGCTCGACGGCCTTACCCGCTTCTTCCAGCACCACGGACACTTCGTCCACATGACGTTGCGTGGATTGCAGCGAGCGCAAACCGTCCTGCACGGATTTCTCCACCGACGCGGATTGTTGTTCCAGCGATTGTGTGATGCGGTCAATCTCTCCTGCCGACTGGGCGGATTTTTCCGCCAGTTTGCGCACTTCGTCTGCCACCACGGCAAAGCCTCGTCCCTGTTCGCCGGCCCGCGCAGCCTCAATCGCGGCATTCAGCGCCAGCAGGTTGGTCTGGTCGGCGATGTCTTTCACCTGCTGGGTCATGCTGGCGATGGTGCGCGCACTGCTGATGAATTCATTTACCGAGCTGGCGATCTGATTGACAGTGGTTTCGACCTGACTAACATCCTTGATCATTTCAGAGGTCGAGCGATTGCCCGCACGGGTCTTTTCCAAACTCTGCTCGGACAGTTTACGCACTTCGTTAGTGTTCTCGGAAACCGAGGTGATGCTCACGGTCATCTCTTCCACCGCCGATGCCGTGGAGGCTGCCGCTTCGCTTTGCGCTTGCGAGCCGCTGGTGATCTTCGTGGAGGCCGTGGAGAGTTGCGCGGCGGTATTGATCACGCTGTCCGCACTGTTATGCACATGGCTGATAACTTGCCTGAAGCTATCCAGCAACGAATTGTAGGAAACTACCGCCTGCGCTACTTCGTCATTGCCATGCACGGGCACGCGACGCGTGAGATTGCCATCGGCGGTAGTACGCGTCATCGCATCGCGCATTTCTCCGGTGGAGCGGGACACTCCGGTAATAATCGAATACCCCAACCCGCCACCCAACGCCGCGCCGACCAACATCAACGTGATCGAAATCATGCGCGTGGTTTTATAAGTAGCATCCGCTTCTTCATCGGCTTCCCTGGCATCGGTTATCTGCATCTCGATCAATGCGTCCATCGCTTCCTTCATCGGGCCATACAAAGGGCGGATGTACTGCACCTGAATTCGCTTAACCTCTTCGATATTGCCTGCCTGCATCGCGATTTCTGCCGGTTTGATCCCCTCTTCCTCGAATTGCTTGCGCGCGGCCACAAATCTTTCTACCAGAATTTTATCGTTCTCGGTCAGATGCGTTGTTATGTAGCTATCCCATGATTTCTGAATAGAGGCCAAATCTTCCTCGATTGTCTTGATATCTTCCGCGATATGGGTTGGCTGTATCACCGCATTGGCAACGACAATACGATTGCGCAGAATGCGCCGGTCAATGTCAGCCAGTTGCACGATCGGAATCAGCTTATTGTCATACATGTCCGACATACCGTCACTCGCACGGCCGGTAGCGTACATTCCCAGCCCCCCCATCAGCAGTGCCAGCACCAATAGAAATAGCACCAACGCTATTAACCGTGATTTGATCGTCATATTGCTTAACATATTTATTCTCCAAGTTAGGATCGGGAGATCGTGGTTCGGGTTTTACTCCTACGCTTCACTCCGCAATGTCCATATTTAAAACCACAAACCCGCAACTCCATCTTCCAAATACCCGCGTATTTCCCGTTCTTTAACAAGCTCTGCGTAGGGTGGGTTTTACACATTATGGTGCATGAAATGCACCCTACACCTTAAACCGTCCCACGCTGCTCTTTAATGCTACCGCCAAGCGCTCCATATCTTGCACGGCTTCCACGGTGCGCTGCACGGCAGCGTTGTTGCCTTCTGCCATGCTGGCGATATTTTCCACATTGCGCGCGATCTCGTGACTGGCCCGCTTTTGCTCGTTTACCGAGGTGGTTATGTTGTCCACGCCCGCATTGACTCCGTTTACCGATTCATTCGCTTGCGCCAATACGCTGGCGACGCTTTGAATGTGGGCCTGGCTGGTTTGCAACGATTGCAAGCCGCTTTGCACGCTGCGTTCAACTTGCTCGCTTTGGTCTCCGAGCGCTTTGGTCACTTCGTCGATCTGGCTGGCGGACTGCGCCGCCCTGTTCTCCGGCACGCGCCGCTTCGATGGCAGCATTCAACGCCAGCAGGTTGGTTTGCTCGGCGATGTCGCGCACTTGTTGCGTCATGCTGGTGATGCTTTGCGAGCTTTTCACGAAGGCTTCGACCGATTCGGCCATCTGTTTGACTGCGCTCTCCACGCGGTTGATCTCGCCCATCATCTGTTGCAAATTTTGCTGGCCGCTGTTCGCGCGCTCCAGACTTTCTTGCGAGAGGTGTACGACTTCATTGGTGGCATCGGCGACCGAGGAGATGCTGACACTCATTTCCTCCACCGCTGTGGCAGTGTTGGTCGCGGCATCGCTTTGGCGCTGCGAATTGTCGGCCACCTGATGCGCGCTCGACGTAAGTTGCTGCGCCGCACTGCTCACGTTGTCTGCATGGATATGGACTTCGCGCACGATCTGCTGAAAATTATCCACCAGCGCATTGAAAACGCCGGCGATGCGGCCGATCTCGTCACCGGTGCTCACGGGTGCGCGCTTGGACAGATCGCCGTTCGCTTTGATGAGCAGCATGGTTTGTTCCAGCTGGTGCGCGGGAGCAGTGACATTGCGTATCAGCGCGCCGATCATGAAGAACAGCAACACCTGCAAGCCCAGCTGACCACCCCATAGCGCATAATTCAGTTTGTCCAACGCCTGCTTCTCCTGTGCCAGATCGACTGTCAGGCTAATAGCCCCGGTCACTGTACCTTCGGGCACGGCGTGGCATTGCAGGCAGTTGGTGCCATGAAAATTAATTTTGGCGGGAATGGGCACCACGACGCGCATGCTGTGCGTGTCGTCATTGCGCATTTTGATCTGCACCGAATTGCTGCTGATGGCCGCGCGATCGATCTCGTCGCTATTGTTTTCTTCCGACAAGCCGGCACCGAAAGCATCGGATATGGCCTTGCCGCGCACCAGATGAAATTCCAGCACGCCGTCCTGACTCCTCAGCTTTTTCAGGAAGGTGCTGCGTGTGGCGCCATCGCTGATGCTGCCGTTGAGCATCATGCCGTTCAGTGCGAGGAACGATTGCATCGCGCTGCTCTGGGCACTTTGCGCGGCGTTGTGATACATTTTTTCTTCGAACTGTTTCATCACCCAGGTTTGCGCGAGCGTGAGCACCGCCAACAACGCGAGTTGTATGGGGAGTTGCAGTTTGTTGCGCAATGCGAGTCCGTGCCACCAGATGCTCATCTTGTTTCTCCTATTTCACCTTAAAAAATATTTGTCCGCGACAAGTCACGAAATACACGAAAAAATTCATTCCCCATGCTTTGAAATCGAACTCGGTAGGTGAGGCACCCAAACCAACCGAGTTTTTATTTCGTGTTTTTCGTCGAGCAATTGCCTTTTAGATTTAAACCTTAAAGTGCGCGACGCTCTTCTTCAATTCTTCCGCCACATATTCCATCATGCTCACAGCATGCACCGCGCCCTGCACATTGCTGTGGTTCGCTTCGGCCATACTGGCAATACTCTCCACATTGCGCGAAATATCCTGACTGGCACGCATTTGTTCGTTCACCGAAGCGGTGATATCGTCGACTCCGGCATTGACGCTCATCACCGCATCGTTGGCCTGCACCAAAACCGCTGCGACTTCCTGCATGTGCTTCTGGCTGCTTTGCAGCGATTGCAATCCGCTCTGCACGTTGCGTTCCCCTGTTCTCCGGCACGCGCCGCTTCGATGGCAGCATTCAACGCCAGCAGGTTGGTTTGCTCGGCGATGTCGCGCACTTGTTGCGTCATGCTGGTGATGGTCTGAGTGCTCTTCACGAAGGCGCTTACCGAGTCGGCCATCATGCGCACTGCGGATTCAACCTGCGCGATCTCGCCCATCATTTCGTTCAGGCTGGTTTGCCCTTTATTGGCGCGCACCATGCTTTCTGTCGAGAGCTTAGCCACTTGGGTTGCGTTCTCCGCCACCGAAGCAATACTTACGCTCATTTGTTCCACCGCCGCCGCTGTTCCTGCCGCTGCTTGCGACTGACTTTGCGAACCGGAGACGATGTTGGCCGTGTCCGATGCCAAACTATGCGCCGCGTTGACGACTTGTTCGGCATAGCCATGCATCTGCCCGACGATGGTTTGGAAATTTTTTGCCAGTTCATTGAACGCCATCCCGGTCTGACCGATCTCATCCGTATTGTGTATTGGCACACGCTTGGTCAAATCGCCATCGGTCTGCATCTTTGCCATGATTTGTTGCAATTCCTTGGTCGGATGGATGACGCGTTCGATGATCCAGCCGATCATAAAAAACAAAAATATCTGCACCAGCAATTGCCCACCCCATAGCCACACACTGGCTTTGGATATGAGAGCATATTCCTCACGCAAATCGATTGTGATGCTGGCCGCGCCATTTACTGTACCTTCGGGCACCATATGACATTGCAGACAGTTGGTACCGCGAAATTCTTTCATGGCGATGAAGGGTACGACAACTCGCAGCACATCTTTACCGACTTCGCGGCTCAGCTTGCTCTGCAATTTACCTGAAGAAAGGGCGGCTTTATCCAATTCGTCTTTGGCTTGCTCTTCAGGCAGACCGGGACCGAACTGGTCTTGCACCGCCTTGCCGCGCATCACGCGCAGCTCTTCCACTTTTTCAGAGGAACCCATCTTTTTTATGTAAAGCTTGCGCATCTCGACATCGCCGATGATCCCGTTGATCATGAGCATGTTCAGCCCGTTGATCACGCCGTCTGCGGTGACTTTAGCTGTACCCTCGGCCTCCATAAGGAGGCGGCTTTCGAACTGCTCGAATGCCCATCGCTGGGCGGATAACATGATCACCAGCAAAATGAGCTGAATAGGTATCTGCAATTTGTTTTTTAGTGACAGTGCACTCCACCAGTTATTCATTTTTCTCTCCTCCAAATGTTTTATGTTGTACAGAGTTTCTTTGCGCTTAGTCTTGATAGCGGCACGTCAAAACAATTCTTTAATATTTTCAAGCCAGATAGCACTTAATGCATATCCACATCATCAAGTTTATCTCGCTTCCCCTTCTGTTGATTCAAAGAACAGAAGCCTTTTACGGTGCGACTTCGCTATTTAGATGCAGTTTGTTACTGAAGGATTGTTCTTTAGCCGCTTTTTTCTGTAGAGCCAGCTGCTGACTCCTACAAATACTCTACGCCAAAAAATTATTTCGGTTGAATTGTATTTACGCAGAGGGCACTACATACACCAGTTACCTTTGACACTTGGCGCATCCTGTAAATATCACTTTCAATTTAAAATGGGAACGGTTTTAGTGTACGGCGGGTATAGCTGGTGGCACGGCAACAGGTGAGGGGACAGCGGCTACTCCACTTGCGCCCAATATTTTTTTCGCATCGCCATTTTCGGCATCCATCTCGACTATGCCGCCGTCATGCTGCGCGGTTTCTTCCGCTTTTTTATTCATTACGATGATGCTGATGCGGCGGTTTATCGGATTAAACGGGTCGCTTTTGTCGAACAGCACGGCGGATGACATGCCTACGACGCGCACCACTTTTGCTTCGTCCATGCCGCCCACGATCAGTTCGCGGCGCGATGCGTTAGCGCGGTCCGCAGAAAGATCCCAATTGCTGAAGCCTTTTCTGTCGGTGCTAAACGGATGGGCATCAGTATGTCCGCTTAAACTCACTTTGTTGGGCAACTGGTTCATGGTCTTGCCGATTTCATGCAGAATGTCTTTGGTATATGGTTCCAGCTCCGATCTACCCAGCTTGAACATTGGACGATTTTTTTCATCCACGATCTGGATGCGCAAGCCGTCGCTGGTGATGTCGAGCAATATCTGATTTTTAAATTGCGCCAGATTGGCATTGCTGTCGATGGCTTTTTCGATACTCTTCTTCAGTTCCTTGAGCTTGTTCAGCTCAATATCCTTTTCCATTTTTAACATATCTGAGATGGCTGTTTTTAGGCTGATCACCTGCTTCTCGCTGGGGTCGTTGCTTTTTTTCACTTGTCCGGCAGTTCTGGTAAGGTCTTCGCCGCCGCCTTTGATGACACTGGTGGCATCCCCGCTACCATCTCCGCCCATTAGAGCAACCTTGAGCGGTGTCTTGAAGTATTCCGAAATGCCGTTCAGATCGCCTTTGGCGGTCGAGCCCAGCAGCCACATAAGCAGGAAGAAAGCCATCATCGCGGTCACAAAGTCGGCATAGGCGATTTTCCATGCGCCCCCGTGGGCACCGGCCGACATTTTTTTAATGCGCTTGATAACTATCGGGCGTTTTTCTTCACTGGCCATGATTTTGTTCCATTAATCCTATGGAAAAAGAGAGGTGTCCAAGACAGAAGAGTAAAGCTCCTCTCTGAATTTGGGCACAAGGGTTTACTCTTAACCCTTATCCCTCTTTGTTTTTAGCGTTTTGTTTTAACGTGCTCTTCCAGCTCGACAAAGCCCGGACGGTCAGTGGAAACCAGCACTTTGCGTCCGAATTCAACTGCCATCGCCGGCGCGTATCCATTAAGGTTGGCTAGAAGTGTGACCTTGATCGTCTGAAACATCTTGGTGGATTCCTCGGCTTTTTGTTCTAGCAAGCCCGCCAGCGGGCCGACAAATCCATAGGCCAGCAAAATACCCAGGAAGGTTCCCACCAGTGCGTGCGCGATCAACATACCCAGCTCGGCTGGGGGAATGCCGACCGACTCCATGGTGTGTACCACACCCATCACCGCCGCGACAATACCAAATGCCGGCATGCCATCACCCAGCTTCGCGATGGTGTGTGAAGGCAGCATAGCTTCGTGGTGATGCGTCTCGATCTCCATATCCATCAGGTTCTCGATTTCCATCGCATTGAGGTTACCGCTCACCATGATGCGCAGATAGTCGGTGATAAATTCAACGATGTGATGATCCCCGGCAATTATTGGATATTTGGCAAAGATCGGACTCTCATGCGGATTTTCAACGTCGTTTTCAATCGACATCAATCCTTCTTTGCGAACTTTACCTAGCAATTCGTACAGTAGCGCCATCAATTCCATGTAGGAATTTTTGGTGTATTTCGATCCTTTTAAGCAAAGCGGAATCGCTTTAAAGGTGGCCTTGACTGCGGGCATCGTATTGCCCACAAAAAACGCTCCGGCAGCCGCTCCGCCAATCATCAGCAATTCGATCGGCTGAAATAGTGCAGCCAAGTGTCCACCCGCCATTGCAAACCCGCCAAATACACTGGCACACACAACTATATATCCGATAATCACAAACATATTTCAGGCTCCGTAAAATCTGCACACTGCGAATTTGCCACTTTGCGGCCTCTCTTTGCTTGGAATGCAATGCGACCATTCTGTGGCATTTTCACCCATTGATCAAAACCCGAAAAGTACTAAAACAACTCCGACATTTCCATTTCACATGGCGTGATATTCGGAATATACACGTCGGGTGGTGCCTGCGTCAGCAGCTCGCATTATTTTTTTAACGATTTCGCGCTTTTGTGTCCGCACCAGATGTCTGATTAGCCTGTTCTGACATTTGCATTTTGCGGGCAAGCTGGCCGCAGATAAAGCAGAAAATGTCTGTTTCTTGCGTAGGATTTATTCTTATGGCGGCTCGCACAGTATGGCGACGTGGTTTTATTTCGTGATTTTCGTGTATTTCGTGGACAAATGTTTTACGTACCTCCGTACAGACCAAACAATTTGAGCATCCCTGCTGCCTTGTCCAGCGTTTCCTGATACTCTGCTGCGACGTTTGAGTCTGCTACGATTCCCCCTCCTACCGAGCAATGCAACTTTCCGTTTGCATAGATCAAGGTGCGTATCGCAATATTTGTGTCCATGTTGCCATCCCAGCCGACATAGCCGATGGCACCGCAATACACCCCGCGCCGTTGCGGCTCAAGCTGTTCAATGATTTCCATCGCGCGTTTTTTTGGTGCCCCTGTGATGGAGCCACCGGGAAAACAGTTCCGCAACAACGACAGGGCATCGTTTCCCGAGGCCAGCTTCCCGGTGATAGTGCTGACAAGATGATGCACGTTCGCAAAGCTTTCCACTTCGAATAACTTTTGCACTTCGACCGAGCCCGCTACGCAGCTCTTGCTTAAATCATTTCGCAGCAAGTCCACGATCATCAGATTTTCTGCCCTATCCTTTTCATTGGTTCGCAGGTCTTCAATCAATCGTGCTTCAGACTGCGCATCGATGCCGCGTTGGCGCGTTCCTTTGATCGGTTTGGTTTCTACGTTGCCATTTTGCACGCTCAGAAAACGTTCAGGGGATACGCTGAGGATTTGCGCTTGCGGCAGGTTGAGAAAGGCGGAATACGGAGCCGGTGATATTTCCCGCAAGCTCAAATACGCCTCAAGTGCATCGCCGCTTGCATCGGCAGTAAAACGCTGGGCAAGGTTGACCTGATAGCAATCGCCCGCCATCAAGTAACCGCTTATCTTGTCAAATGCGGCATCGTACTCACCGCGCGAAAGGTTGGCGCGAATGCTTCCGCAAACTTGAAACCCTGTTTTCTTTTCTGCTTTATTATTCCTCAGGTGCTCCAGAATATCGGGCAGCAACCCTGCCGTCTCGGGCGCTCGCAACCGCGACACAAGGCGCGCTTCTTGTTCCTGATGATCGATCAGCACCGCCCAGTCGTAAATGCCCATTGCCATATCCGGCAACTTTTCCGTACCGTTTATATGACCTGATAACGCCACCCAGCGACGCGCAAGATCGTAGCCCCAATACCCCATTGCTCCACCGCAAAATGGAATGTCTGGCATGCTGGAAATTGGCGTGCCAATCTGTTCGCGTAGCAGATCGAGGGGATCGTCTGTTGATCGGCGCCGGCCTTTGGAATCGCATATTTCGGTCGAGTCTCCCTGCGTGACCAACGTTGCAATAGGTTGCGCAACCAGAATGTCGTAGCGCCCTCTCCCGCCGCTATCCAGCCAGATCGCCCATGGCAGATCGGCGATTGCCGCGTAGTAAGCGCCTGCGTTTACGACATAGGGGATGGGATTGCTATACAGCATCAATGTTAAACTGCGCAATTATTTTAGGAGTACTCATGACCACTATCGTCGCTGTCAGAAAAAATGGGATTGTCACTATCGCGGCCGACACTTTAACCACTTTCGGCAACACTCGCTTGCACGCTTCGCAGGATGGTTCTCACGATAAGATTTTGCACATCGGAGAAAGCTACATTGGTGTCTGCGGGAGCGCTGCACATCATTTGGTACTTGCCAGTTTGCTAGCAAAAGCCCCTGAGGTGCAGCTTAGCAGCAAGGCTGCCATCTTTGAAACTTTCCGCAAGTTACATCCGACTTTGAAGGAAGAGTGCTTTCTGAATCCGAAGGAAGATGAAGACGACCCCTATGAATCCAGCCAGATCACGGCGCTTATCGCCAATGCTTCGGGCATCTATGGGATTTATTCTATGCGCGAGGTATTTGAGTACACGCAATTCTGGGCGATAGGCTCGGGCCACGAATTCTCACTGGGGGCGATGCATCATGCGTATCCGCTTTATGATAACGCTGCGGACATCGCAAGAGCCGGTGTCGAGGCTGGCATCGCATATGACAAAAACAGTGCCGCGCCCGTTACTCTGTATAGCGTCGCACTGAGCAACTGATCCGCCGTTTCAAAGAGACATACGCGTTGGAATACGCAAATTCCTGTGATGATTTTTAGAGGGTAAAAATCCCTCCATTTGCTGGATAATTTTTCACGCTTGTTCAACGAATCGAGCGAGAACAGCCATACCTTGTCACTACCTAGGTAACAAGCCATACCTTGTCACTACCTAGGTAACAAGCCATACCCCTTTTCGAACCCGAATGTTTGCGCCACCTTCTGTGCCACCCTACTTTTTAGAGGACAAAAAACCGCGCACTTTTTCAAGTACGAAAAGTCCACATCGAGCTCGATCAACTGAACCGTGAATCAGCCCCCAACTTTGCTACAGGGGCTGTCTCACAGCCTTCCGCCACATCAATTTGGCTTGCTAATGCCTGGTGTCGGAAAAGGCCAAGTCGCGGCTGGACGCACAGGTGCCGGCGCTGAAGGAGCTACCGCCGATACGGAAGCAACAACTGCTGGCTTGGCTGCTGGCTTAGCTGCGGCCTTCTTAGCTGCTGGCTTAGCTGCGGCCTTCTTGGCTGCTGGCTTAGCTGCGGCCTTCTTGGCTGCTGGCTTAGCTGCGGCCTTCT
>WSYA01000013.1:0-43554 GCA_009773615.1 Gallionellaceae bacterium | reverse complement strand
TGGCTGCTGGCTTAGCTGCGGCTTTCTTAGCTGCTGGCTTAGCTGCGGCTTTCTTAGCTGCTGGCTTAGCTGCGGCTTTCTTAGCTGCTGGCTTAGCTGCGGCTTTCTTAGCTGCTGCTTTCTTTGCTGCTGGTTTCTTCTTTGCTGCTGCCATTTCAACCTCCTTAAAAGTTAACGAAATACAACATAACCACTACTACACCTCCGGCGCACCGCATCGCGGCATAACCAAAGCCCTCGTGACAGAGGCTGCCGAAGCAGCCTCTGTTAATAATCCTAAGCCCAGAACGGCGCACTACCCATCTGACATTCTGCCATTCGCGTTTCAAAAAAATTATTTTGCTTACCATCAGACTGCAAAGCAGCCCTTAATATGCTGCACATGCCAGCCTGCAAAATATCTTTTACTCTCAGTCCCACGACAACGCTCCGCCCGTTTGATACTCGGTGACACGGGTCTCAAAAAAATTCTTTTCTTTTTTGAGGTCGATCATCTCCGCCATCCACGGGAAAGGATTGCTCGCTCCTTGATACAACACATCAACACCAATCTGCAGACAACGACGGTTAGCGATAAAACGTAAATATTCTTTAAACATCCCTGCGTTCAGACCCAGCACGCCGCGCGGCATGGTGTCTTCGGCGTAGCGGTATTCCAACTCGACACCCTTTTGGATCAGGCCGCGAACCTCTTCGCGAAACGCGGGCGTCCACAGATGCGGGTTCTCCAGTTTGATCTGATTGATGACGTCCACACCAAAATTGAGGTGCATGGATTCGTCGCGCAAGATGTATTGATATTGTTCGGCCGCCCCCGTCATTTTGTTCTGACGCCCCAGTGCCAATATTTGCACGAAGCCAACGTAGAAAAACAAGCCTTCCATGATGCAAGCGAACACGATCAGACTACGCAACAGCTTCTGGTCGTTTTCCGGCGTGCCTGTCTTGAAATCCGGATTGGTCAGAACATCGATGAAGGGCAGCAAAAACTCATCCTTGTCGCGAATACTTTGTACCTCATGGTACATATTGAACACTTCGCCCTCGTCCAGCCCCAGGCTTTCCACGATGTACTGATAGGCGTGCGTGTGAATCGCTTCCTCGAATGCCTGACGCAACAAATACTGCCTGCACTCAGGGTTGGTGATGTGGCGGTATGTGCCCAGCGCGATGTTGTTTGCAGCCAAACTGTCGGCCGTGCTAAAAAACCCCAGATTGCGCATGACCAAGCGACGCTCATCATCGGTCAAGCCATTCGGATTCTTCCACAAGGCAATATCGGCCGACATATTCACTTCTTGCGGCATCCAATGATTTGCACAACCCGCCAGATACTTTTCCCACGCCCATTTATATTTAAATGGCACCAATTGATTTACGTCGGCGCTGCTATTGATGATGCGCTTGTCTTCAACACGAATACGCCCAGTAGAGGTTGATGCAATGGTGTAAGAGTGCTCGCTCGTATCGCCACCCGCAACCGCGCCGACCCCCATTGTTGCCATGCGCACGCCAGCCGAAGGGGCTACAGGAGTGATGTCGTCTTCAAATGTCAGCATATTTTCCTTAACTATTATCTTCGCCGCACGTTGATGCGCAGCATTTGTAATTTATTTTCGCTGCAATCCCGGGCTGCTGCGATATCCTTGCTCTTACTGACACGCCTCGCATTCCGGGTTGTCAATCGAGCAAAATTTTGTTTCTTCTACTACAGCCGAAGCCAACATCCCTCCGGCATCACCCCCATTGGAAACGGCATTCAAAGAACCCGCACGCGAGGTAGACTTTTCCGCCGAAGTTGCACCCAAAGTGCGCAAATAATAGGTCGTCTTCAGTCCGCGCATCCATGCCAACTTATATGTTTCGTCCAATTTGCGCCCCGAAACTCCGGACATGTAGATATTTAATGATTGAGCTTGGTCTATCCATTTTTGACGGCGTGCCGCAGCTTCGATTAACCACTTCGGTTCTACCTCAAACGCGGTCGCATAAAGTTCGCGTAACTCTGCGGGAATGCGATCTATTTTTGACAAGCTACCATCAAAGTATTTAAGGTCGGCAATCATGACCTCATCCCACAAACCCAAGGCCTTCAGATCGCTCACCAGATGGTCGTTGATGATAGTGAACTCGCCCGACAGATTCGATTTTACAAAAAGATTCTGATAGGTCGGCTCAATGCTGGCGGAAACCCCCACGATATTGGAAATGGTCGCCGTGGGCGCAATCGCGACACAGTTGGAATTACGCATCCCGTGCTGCTTGATGCGCGCACGCAATGCATCCCAATCCAGCGTTACGGAGTCATCCAACTCCACATAACCTCCGCGAGCGGTGCGCAGCATTGCCACCGAATCCTGCGGCAGAATACCCTTATCCCACAGGCTGCCGCGATAGCTGGAATAGCGTCCGCGCTCTTCCGCCAATTCGGTGGAAGCCATGTAAGCGTAATAGCACACCGCCTCCATCGAACGGTCGGCAAACTCCACTGCCACCTCTGACGCGTAAGGTACGCGCAACTCATGCAAAGCATCCTGAAAACCCATGATGCCCATACCTACCGGACGGTGCTTGAGGTTGGCGTCGCGCGCCTTCTTCACCGCGTAGTAATTGATATCGATCACGTTATCCAGCATGCGCATCGCGGTCGTGATCGTGCGCTTCAGTTTTTCATGATCCAGCTGGCCGAATTTCTCATGCCCCTGCGGATACAGATGCGCCGCCAAATTGACGGAACCCAGATTGCACACAGCAATCTCCGACTCCGAGGTATTCAGCGTGATTTCCGTGCACAAGTTAGAACTATGCACCACGCCAACATGCTGCTGCGGACTGCGCACATTGCAAGGGTCTTTGAATGTAATCCAAGGATGGCCGGTTTCAAACAGCATGGTCAACATCTTGCGCCACAAACTTGCCGCCTGAACTTTGCGGAACAACTTTAACTCGCCTCTTGCCGCTTTTTCTTCGTAGCCCACATAAGCCTGTTCGAAATCAGCGCCAAACTTGTCATGCAAGTCAGGGCAGTTCGACGGCGAGAACAGCGTCCATTCGCCACCTTCCATCACGCGCTTCATAAACAAGTCGGGAATCCAATGGGAGGTGTTCATGTCATGCGTACGACGGCGGTCATCGCCAGTGTTCTTGCGCAACTCCAAAAACTCTTCGATATCCAAGTGCCATGTTTCCAGGTAGGCGCACACCGCGCCCTTGCGCTTGCCGCCCTGATTTACCGCCACGGCGGTATCGTTTACCACCTTAAGGAACGGCACAACGCCCTGCGACTTGCCGTTGGTGCCCTTGATGTGACTACCCAGAGCGCGCACGTTGGTCCAGTCATTACCCAATCCGCCCGCAAATTTCGATAGCAGCGCATTTTCTTTCAACGCTTCGTAAATGCCATCCAAATCATCGGCTACTGTAGTCAAATAGCAGGAAGACAGCTGCGAACGACGCGTACCGGAATTAAACAATGTAGGCGTCGAGCTCATGAAATTAAAGCTGGAGAGCAGGCGGTAGAACTCTATCGCGCGCGTTTCGCGCTCAACTTCATTCAGCGCCAAACCCATCGCAACGCGCATAAAAAATGCCTGCGGCAACTCGAGACGCTCATCCTCAATATGCAGGAAATAGCGGTCATACAAAGTCTGCAAACCGAGATAGCCGAATTGCAAATCGCGACTTGGATCAAGCTCTTTTGCCAAACGCGCCAGATCGAACTGCCCCAGCTTCTCATCCAGCAACTCCGCCTCGATTCCGCGCTTAATGAATTTCGGAAAATATTCCGCATAGCGCGTTGCCATCTCTTCTTGAGGCACCTCTTCGCCCAGAATTTCGCAACGGATATTATTCAACAGCAGCCGCGCCGTAACGAAACCATATGCGGGGTCTTGCTCAATCAAAGAGCGCGCCGACAGAATGGCACATTTACGCACCTCTTCAACAGGCACTCCGTCGTACAAATCCTTCAGCGTAAGCTTAAGAATTTTCTCCGCATCCACTGCCGCGCCCAAGTCCGCGCAAGCGGACTTGATCTGCGCAAGCATACCCGCCACGTCCAGAGGACGCAGAATGCCGCTTTCCTTCACATTCAACACATGAATGGATTCATGCTCTTTTTTGGCCTTACTGCGTTCGCGCGTACGCTGCTCGCGATACAGCACATATGAGCGCGCCACGTCATGCTCACCCGAGCGCATCAAGGAAAGCTCTACCTGATCTTGAATATCTTCGATATGAAACGTTCCGCCATGCGGCTGACGACGCACCAGCGCATTAACCACCGCAGCCGTCATTTGCTCAACCAATTCGCGCACACGCGCCGAAGCCGCCCCCTGCCCACCGTTGACGGCAAGGAAAGCCTTCGTCATAGCGATGGACACTTTACTCGGCTCAAATGAAACGACGGAGCCGTTGCGACGAATCACTTTATATTGATCAAGAGATGAACTGCTGCTTGATGAAACGGAAGATTCAGAATCTTGGCGCGGAGGCATTGAAGAAAAAGATGACGAAATACTTTCAGACGCTAGCAACATACTGCTCCCCCCTTAAATTACCAGCACTTATCCGTTTGTTCCGGTAAGCCCCCTTAAACCTTAACCACTACATCTAGTGGTCGGTTAACAAATTTTGGCTAATTGTAGTGCATCGTTGAATTTATGCAAGCAGTATTTTGGTCTATATATATTTTCAACCAAGCCATAAAACCGAGACAAATGGTGCGGTATTTTCAAAAGGAGTTGAGGTAGCGCGGCCAGTCGAAATGAGGGCCGGGATCGGTCTTGCGCCCGGGTGCGACATCGGAATGCCCGGCGATGTCGCTGATCGGATAGGCGCGCTGCAAGCGTCTGGTCAAATAGCGCAAGCTTGTGTACTGCGCATCTGCAAACGGCACAAAATCGCTTCCCTCCAATTCGATGCCGATAGAAAAGTCATTGCAGCGCGCCCGCCCCTGCCAAAGCGAGACACCGGCATGCCACGCGCGGCGATGGCACGAAACGAATTGAACAATCTCGCCATTACGTCTTATGAAAAAATGCGCGGACACTTTGACACCGCGCAGCTGCGCATAATAGGGATGCTCTTCGATATTCAGGGTGTTGGTAAACAACTGCTCGACCCCTGCACCGCCAAATTCGTCGGGCGGCAAACTGATGCTATGAATGATGAGCAAGCTGACCGGCATACGCCCCGGACGCGCATCAAAATTGGGCGAAGCCACCCGACGCACCCCGCTAAACCAGCCGTGTGCATCCAGCTTCAATTGGCGCTTTCTTTGTCAGTGATAGACAGTCGCTCCATGCGGTAACGCAGCGCCCTGAATGTCACCCCGAGTATTTTTGCGGCGGCGGTGCGGTTGAAGCCCGTTTGTCCGAGCGCCTCCACAATCGCTTCGCGCTCGATTCGATCAAGATAATCGGTGAGCGGATATTTGCCGGGCTGCCCCGTGCCTTCTCTTTTCTCAAAAGATTCCGTAGGAACAAGCTGCAAATCATCGGGAGTAATTATCTCGCCGGTACGCAATGCCAAAGCACGTTCAATGATATTTTCCAGCTCGCGCACATTGCCGGGAAAGTCGCATCGCGTTAACGCATGCAAGGCCTCGGCTGAAAATCTAACGGCAGCGTCTCCACGCAATCTATTCAGCATTTGGCTGGCAATATCGCCGATGTCGTCGCGCATTTCCCGCAGCGAGGGCATCTGCAACGAAATCACATTCAGCCGGTAATACAGATCCTGACGAAATTTTCCTTGCTGTACGCGCTCTGCCAGATTGCAGTGTGTCGCGCTGATGATGCGCACATCTACCGCCTCCTCTTCCGTTGCGCCCACTTTGCGCACCTTCTTTTCTTGTATCGCACGCAACAACTTCACCTGCATATTCAGAGGCAGATCGGCAACCTCATCCAGTAATAGCGTACCGCCATTCGCCGCCTGAAAGAAACCTTCTCTATCCTTCTCCGCCCCGGTGAAAGCACCCTTGCGATAGCCGAAGAACTCGCTTTCCATCAGATTTTCCGGAATCGCACCGCAATTCACCGCGATAAAAGGCTGCTCGTGACGCGCGCTCTTCTCCACGATCAATCGCGCCGCCAACTCTTTACCACTACCTGACTCTCCGCTGATATGCACCGGCGCCTGGCTGCGCGCCACACGCTCAATCAAATCTCGCGCACGCTGCATCGCCGCAGAATCCCCCAGCAATATGCGCTCACCGTGCTTAACCGAGCCATACGTCTGCGGCAATTTAAGCGCGGACTTCACCAGTGCGCGCAACTGATCCAACGCCACCGGCTTGGACAAGTAATCGAATGCGCCCGCCTTAAGTGCGGCAACCGCGTTTTCCGCATTGCCGTGCGCCGTGATCACCGCCACGGGCACATCGAGATTGCGTTCGTTGATATGACGCACCAACTCCAATCCCTCGCCATCGGGCATGCGCATATCGGTCAGGCAAAGGTCAAAGTGCGCGCTATCCAGCTGTCGGCGCGCTTCGCTTACATTCCCCGCCCGCGCCACTTCCAACCCCATTGGTATCAAAGCCAACTCCAGCAATTCCAGAATGTCCGGCTCGTCATCCACCAGCAACACTCGCGGGTTTCGTGGCTTAACCGGGCGTGTATCAAGGCTCATTATTCACTCCAAATACAATGCGGAAACAGGCTCCGCCTTCATTCGGCGCACTATATTCCAAAACTGCCCCATTGGCCTCGCACAATTCCCGAGCGATATACAAACCCAGACCCGTACCTCTTGCATCGGTAGTAAAGAAAGGTTCGAACAGTTTTTGTGCCGTTTCTGCATCAATCCCCGGGCCATCGTCTATTACTTCCAATACCACGTTGCCATCATCCGAATACCTTGCAAGCAACTTAATGCTTCCCGGCATTTTTTGACTGTAGCGCAACGCGTTATTTCCCAGATTCCATAGCACTTGATCAAGATGCCCGCGATCAAAACTCACCCTGCATTCCGAAGAAACAACGATCCTGACCAACTCCGGCAACAAGTGTTGAGTCTGGCACAACTCCTCGGCAAAATTGGCCAGTTTCTGCGCCAAATCAATAGGCTCCGCATGCACGCGGTCACGCCTATTCAACTGCATCACATCCTGCACGATGCGATTCAACCGGGCTGCGTTGTCCAAAATGATCTGTGAGAGCCGCAACTGCGCCGGGTCTTGCCGCCCCTCTTGCAACAACTCTGCCGCATAGCTGATCGAAGACAGCGGATTGCGCACCTCATGCGCGATATTGGCGGTGAGCCGCCCCAAAGCGGCGAGTTTCACCTGCTGCGCCTGCTCCTGTACACGCTGCATATCCTCAAGCACGATCACCGCGCCCCAGAATCCCTCGCGCTGCACCGGCAAAAAACGCACGCGCACCAAGCGGTTGGTCGTCGGCAAACGCAACACCTCGTGGCCCAAGGCTTTGTTCTGTCGCCAGGCGGCGAACAGGGCATCCAGCAAAGGCGAGCATTCACCCAATACGCAGGGGTTGTCCGTCAAAAATACATGGCCTAGCAAGCGCTCTGCACTGGGGTTGGATTGCCGCACCGCACCGCGCTCGTCCACCACCAGCACGCCGTCCGGTATATCCTGAATCATCAGCCGATTGGCTTCGGCCATATTGGATAGGTCCACCCCCCGGACAAAGGCCAACTTTTCACTGGCAATCGCATATTTGGATAAGGTATGCGACAGCCACGCCACGGCAAAATACGCCGCACTCAGAATTCCTGCCTGCAAGAATTGACCAACCGCCGCCTCATGTGTTAACACGGAATAGGCATGCTCCAGCAAGATGGCAATACTTGCGAGCGCCGCATAAAACAAAGTGATGCGGCCGCGACTGATCATTCCTGCTGCCGCCAATGACACCAATAGCAGCATCCCCAGATTGCTTTGAATACCCCCGTTAAAATAGGTCAACGTGGCAATGACGACGATATCCGTCCCCACTTGAAAAGCCAGCAGCAAAGAAAAAGGAGGACGCTTTATCTGAACACCGATCAGCGATACCAGCGTTAGGAAAATGTACGCCAGACAAATGCGGAAAACCCACGTCTGCTCGAAAGCGTTAAGCGATAAGGCTTCTCCGAACGCTGTCGCCAGCAACAACAACAGCCCGCCAAGGATTAAACGATACAGACCGAAAAAATACAGTGACCGCCATAAATCCTCTATCGCCATCGGTGTGGCGACTTGCAACTTGGACAGCGGCCAAAAAGAAGGAAGCGGACTACCCCTCATTAGAATTATTTGGGGCGACCCGCGTGATCGCGGCGATGCGCCTCACAACAGAAATATTCTCCACTGGCCAAAATACTTTCACTCCTGGGCTGGTGGATCCCGCATTGCGCGCAGCGCACCATATCCTCGGCAGATTCGGGTGCTGCCGGCTTTTGTGGCCGCCTGAGGTACGATCTGAGCAGCCAATACACAACAGCAACGACAGCAAACAAAAATATCAAACGACTCATTGCAACTTACCCCGCAAATACCCGAAGGCGAATATTGAAAAAAATTAAAGTGGAAACCAACTCAGATACCCAATTCGTGCCGCATTGTAGGTCGGTTTCTATTCTCCGTCACGGGCAAAACGCAGTTACAGAATCAAGAGCTTGACCCGATACACATCACACCGTTATCATTACCCGACATAATTACTCAGGAAAGCGCTCATCATGGATATTCAAGAAGTCATTCGCCAGCAGGTCACCAGCAACCCCGTTGTGCTCTATATGAAAGGCACGCCGCAATTCCCGCAATGCGGCTTCTCCAGCAATGCGGCACGCATCCTGAAGGCGGCAGGAGCAGGTAATTTTCTAGCGGTAAATCTTTTGCTAAACCCGGAAATCCTCGAAGGCATCAAGGTATTTGCGAATTGGCCAACCATTCCGTTGATCTTCATCAACGGGGAATTCATCGGCGGATCGGACATCGTAACGGAAATGTTCCAGAGCGGAGAACTGCAAGCGCTCTTGGCAAAAAAAGACTAATTTAACCCGGGCGGACTATATAGATAGCCAAATATATATAGGCCATTTGGCATATATATTTTCATTGTTCGCCTACGTACAATTCGCTCCGAGTGTTTGAGCTCTGAGTCCCTAAGGCTCGTTCTTTCTTACTCTCCTCCTATTTTGGGCGATCGCAAGGTCGCCCACTTTTTTTGCCTGAATTTTAAGCCAGCGCTTTGCGCGCCCGCGCAATTGCCGCCTCCACCTGACGCGGTGCGGTACCGCCGGTGTGATTACGGGCGGCCAGCGAACCTTCCAGTGTCAGCACAGCGTAAACATCATCCGCTATGAGGTCGGAAAACTGCTGCAACTCATCCAGTTTGAGCTCGCTTAAATCGCAACCGCGTTCGACAGCAAAACGCACCGCCAGCGCCACCGCCTCGTGTGCATCGCGGAACGGCAAACCCTTCTTCGCCAAGTAGTCGGCCAAGTCGGTGGCCGTGGCATACCCCTGAAATGCCGCGCTGCGCATGGCTTCCGGCTTGACGGTGATACCGCCCATCATGTCGGCGTAGATGCGCAAGGTCTGGGTTAGCGTATCCACAGTGTCGAACAGCGGTTCTTTGTCTTCCTGATTGTCCTTGTTGTAGGCCAGCGGCTGGCCTTTCATCAACGTCAGCAGCGCCACCAGATTGCCGTTCACACGCCCTGTTTTGCCGCGCACCAACTCCGGCACGTCGGGATTTTTCTTCTGAGGCATGATGCTCGATCCGGTGCAGAAGCGATCCGCGATGTCGATAAAGCCGAAGCGCGGGCTCATCCACAGGATCAACTCTTCCGACAAGCGCGACAGATGCGTCATGATGAGCGCCCCAGCAGCGGCGAACTCGATAGCAAAATCGCGGTCGGATACCGCATCCAGCGAGTTCTCGCATACCCCGTCAAATTCCAACAGCTCGGCCACATATTCGCGTTTGATCGGATAGCTGGTACCCGCTAATGCAGCCGCCCCCAGCGGCAAACGGTTTACCCGCTTGCGGCAATCGGCTAGGCGTTCCGCATCGCGCTTGAGCATCTCAAAATACGCCATCAGGTGATGGGCGAAGCTCACCGGCTGCGCCACCTGCAAATGGGTGAAACCGGGCATGATGGTGTGCGTGTGATGCTGCGCCAAGTCGAGCAAAGCGCTTTGCAAAGCGCGCACCAACAGGATCAAATCGTCGATAGCGTGGCGCAGATACAAGCGCACATCGGTCGCCACTTGATCGTTGCGCGAACGCCCCGTGTGCAGGCGCTTACCCGCGTCACCGACCAAGGCAGTGAGACGCTTCTCGATGTTGAGATGGACATCTTCAAGGTCGAGCTGCCAGTCAAAATCGCCTCCCAGCACCTCGTTCTCAATCTGCGCCATGCCGCGCTGAATATCCTTCAAGTCCTGCGCGCTGATAATTTCGCATGCAGCCAGCATTTGCGCATGCGCAAGCGAGCCTTGAATATCGAACAGCGCCAAGCGTTTGTCGAAGTCCACCGAAGCGGTATAGCGCTTCACCAATTCCGCCACAGGTTCGTTAAATCTGCCCGACCAGGCCTGTTTATCTTGCATCGTCATCGTCTCTTGTCCAGAATGTTCGGCATAAAGGAGCCCTCATGCCAAGGCCGCGAAGTATAAATCAAAACAATATGCCCGATGCGTTGCCGAACTTCCGCAATCTGGGTGTTGTGTTGCGCATCGTGCTGATGGTGAACGGGCTGGCGCTGTTTGTTGTATTGACCCAGGCTACTTCCATGCAGGACATCGGGCAGCGCATGCTGCACGGCTCGGCATTTCTGCAACCCGTACTGCTGTCCAGCCTACTTCTGCTGTATGCACTCAATACCGCCCTAACACGTCTAAATTACCGGCTTGGCATGGCTGGCGTTCTGCTGGCTGCAGCCTTGGTTTCTGTAGCAATTGCCCAACTTGGCGGCGCACTATTCTCATCTCCCACCGAGTATGGTGCGTTTTATATATGGAGCCATGTCGCCTTGAGCATATTCACTACAGCGTTAATACTTGCCTACTTTCGCCTGCGCGCGCACTCGCTTTCGCCCGCATTTTCCGGAGCTCGCCTGCAAGCTCTACAAGCACGCATACGCCCTCATTTTTTGTTCAACAGCATCAATGCCGTACTCGGCATCGTACGCAGCGACCCCAAGCGCGCCGAGAGCGCACTGGAAGACATGTCCGACCTGTTTCGCATGGCCATGGCCGACAACCGCGAGTTGGTCGCTCTGAAACGTGAAGTAGAACTCTCGCGCCAATATCTGGCATTGGAACAGTTACGCTTGGGAGATCGGCTTAAAGTTGATTGGCAAACTCAAGACATGCCCCAAGATGCGCTCGTCCCGCCATTGATGCTGCAACCGTTGCTGGAAAACGCCGTGTATCACGGCATCGAACCCATGCACGACGGCGGCGAAATCACCGTCAAACTCTACCGCAGCGGAAAAGAAATGCATTTGGATGTGTACAATCCGTGCCAGGCGCAAGGCAAGAACCACACCGGCAACAAGATGGCACTAGCCAATATCCGCGAACGCCTCGACCTGCAGTTCGACCTTGAAGCGAGCTATAGCGTCGATGCCGGAAAAGATTATTATCGAGTACACATTCAAATCCCCTATATCAAAGAGGAGTCCCCATGAACGTTGTTGAATTACCCTTGGCCGTATTCATCGTCGACGACGAGCCTCCCGCACGCAATCGGCTCAAAGACTTGCTCACCGACTGCGCCGAACAACTGCCTTTGACTCTGGTGGGAGAGGCCGGCAACGGCGTCGAAGCGCTGGACAAGCTGTCCGAAGTCCATGCCGATGTCGTATTGATGGATATTCGTATGCCGCAAATGGATGGCATCGAACTGGCGCGGCACTTAAACAAACTGCACAAACCGCCCGTCATCGTCTTCACCACCGTCTACGACAGCTATGCCGTCCACGCCTTTGAAGCACGCGCCATCGATTATTTGCTCAAGCCGATACGCTTGGGGCGCCTGTTCGAAGCGCTCACCCGCGCCCGCAACGCCGTACCCGTACGCAGTGAAGTGCTGCAAGAACTCACCCCGGAACCGCGCAAAAATCTCTCCATCCACGAACGCGGCAAGATCGTGCTAGTACCGATCGAACAAGTGCTCTACCTGCGCGCCGAGTTGAAATACATCACCGTGCGCACCGCAGAACACGAATACATCATCGAAGAGTCGCTCATCGCGCTGGAAAAGGAATTCACCGCACGCTTTGTGCGCATCCACCGCAACTGCCTCGTAGCCAAAGAAGAAATCGAAGGCTTCGAGAAAGTCGCCGAAACGGACGACAGCGAAGCACATTGGACGGTCAAACTGAAGGGCTTAGAAGAACTGCTGCCCATCAGCCGCAGGCAGCAGTACATTGTGAAAGAATTTAGCTAGAGACAGCCGCTACGCCTCATTTACCCTTGATGTACCAGTAGGTTCTACTGCGGCTTGATGTAACCTCAATTGGCGGCTTGCAGCCCGCCAGCGCCGATTCGCTGCCGCAACCGGTATTGCCGCCATTATCGTCCTCGCCGCCGCAGCCGATGCAGAAGGCGACTTGGATGGTTTTTCCTGCCGCGTCTACGATGTTCACAACACCGGCTACCGGAGAAGGCGGCAAGCCTCCGCCTTCAAATTCCCCTTCAGCATACTTCCCGGTAAAGGGTGCCAGCTTGTAACCGACCGCTTCGCCCAGCGACTCCTCGCAGACATCTTTTTCCTGAGCTTTCGCCTGATTCGTACCGAAATAGATATATCCCGCCACCACGAGCGGCGCGTTGACGGATTTCTCACAGAAATTAAACGTGACGTAATAGCCGCTGAGCGTACCATCCCAAAGGGTAGCCGTGGCGTTGAACAAGTTGGATTCGGTAAGGGTGGTGAGACCGCTGCCATCCGTGCCGGTAGCCGTATCTTTTAGCAGGTAGGCGCGGTTCGTGACGGTGCAGGCCGATTGCGTGATGACGACCTTTGCGCTTTGTGCCCCGGCATCCCCGCAGCCTGAAGCGGGGTAAGTAAAGGTGGTTGCCGAAGCGACCGTCACCGTGCAAGTTTGCTTATTGTCGAATGTGGTCGCTTTCGTGGCACCTACCGCCCCGATTTTCGCTACATCGGCGGCCGAAGCCGTCGCGGTACGGGTGGAGCCGGAGTTAACAGTGGCGGTGATGGTTATCCCGGTCGTGCTATAGAGAGGATGCTCGCGGTCGCCGGTAGCGGTGAATACCGCATCATAGCCCGACGTAATGATCACCTCCGGCGGATAGAAGATTTTGCGCGGCGCAACTCCGGCGGCGCACACGCCGGTAGTGCAACCCAGTGCAGCCAGTTTCTCCACCTGCCAGAATACGGGAGTTTTGTGAGCACCGGTAGGTTCGAGATCCACGCGCCACATGTTGCCCCCTACATCGCCCACATATAACCGGTCGATCTTTCCATCGTTGTTCCTGTCCAGCAGGGTGATATCGGAAGGGACACTGTATTTCATCTCCGGCAACGTACAGGCTGCTGAAGCGGACGGGCACGATAAAGCAGCGCCATAAGTAGCCTTCCACACGACACTACCGGTGACCGCGTCCAGAATAAAAATACCGCGTCCCATAGTATCGGCTGTAGGCGGCTCCACATCTTCGGCAGCCGCGTCATAGCCCGCGCCGAAGATCAGCACCGGGTTGGCGTAACCGGCAACTGTGGCGACTTTGGGCTGTGACCAAGTTTGCCCCAGCTCGCTAAAACCCGCATCCGCATTGCTGTGCTTCCACAAAAATTTCGGGTTGGTCGGATCGGTCACATCCAGCGCATAAATGAGACGACCGCCACGGCGCATAGCGAGGTAAAGGTAAGCCTTCGTGGTTTTGCCCGTCCCGTCTATCACTTGGTATACCCCGGTCGACCCGTCGACAAAATAGTCCTTTTTCTGCGGCGTGGGAATAATGCCGGCCGGCGTGGACGGCATCAACAGCGCCGGACTGTTGTCGTGCTGCCGCTTGAGCTGGCCGAAAAACTCGTCCGGGATAAATCCCCATAATTCGCCGCCCGGCGTGGGCAAAGTGAACGGGCTTGATATCGGGTTTACCTGATTGCCGTTGACGGAACGGAATACGCCATCGTTGCCGCCATAGAACACAATCACGTTGGGGGCAGAAGTCGCTGCGGATTGCGGGGCAGTAGCTGTCCCGCAGCCCGTGGTGGGGTAAGTAAACGTGGTTGTAGAGGCGACTGTCACCTTGCAGGAAAGGCCGTTGTCGAACGTGACATTGGCTTGAGCGTTCGTCGCTCCGATCTTCGCCACATCCGCCGCCGAGGCCGTCGCGGTGCGGGTGGTGCCAGAATCGGCGATTGCGGTGATGGCTATCGCTCCCCCGCCGTAGTTAAGCACCACCGGGCGCGAGTGCAGCACATCGCCATGCACCGAAGGACGGATATTCACCGCTGGATTCGGGCAATTGCCGACCCCCGCAGTGCTACCCGGCGGGCACAAGCTCGCCTCGTCGCCGAGGTTATCTTCGCCGCGCACCCAACGGGTGAGCATATCGCGGGTGGTGATGCTGCTGGTAGCGGTCGCACCTGCGCCGGCGAAATTGGCCAGCGGCGCAGCGGCCGTATATTGGTAAGTAAACGTAGTGGTGCCAACGGCCTTGATGACCCATGAGCCGTTATAGCCCGCAGGAGCCGCCCCGGCGATGGCGACGAGCGCCCCCGTAGGCAAGCCGTGAGCCGCCGCAGTGGTGACGGTAGCGGTCTTAAGAGAATATCTGCATGAGGCATCCACCGCCGTTGAACCGAGAGTCACTGCTGTAGAAATCACAAAGGTATTGGTGTTGGTCACCGAACTGACCGTAGCGTCAGTGGCATTTAACGTCGTGTGCGTAGCGCAGGCAGAGACCGTCATGGTCTGTCCAACCGCCAAACCGTGGGCAGTGCTGCTTACCGTCACGAAGTTGGACAAAATTGCTGCCACATAAGGCGTGGCTGGCGCAGTTTGAGTTCCAGGTGAAGCAATATAGGTGAATTGGGTGGCATCGACGATGGTCGCTACCGTACAGGCAGTGCAATCGTATTTTGTGCTTCCGGTAGCTACCGTAAATTGCGTGGTGCCCGCCACCAAGGCCGCTGTCGATGCCACGGTTGCTGTTACTGTACTACCTGATCCTTTTGCGAAGTTAGTGATCGTAATCGTTGCAGCTGTTCCGGCGGCACTGGGAGTAAAGCTGTTCGCCTGCACCGTGGAGGCGCTGTTGATGGAGCTGATGGTTAACGGCCCCGTCCCCAGCATCGCATCGGTGATGGTCGCGTTCGAGGTATCGAAGACATTAACCGCATTCGACAGGGCGGCATTCGCGCCCAAATAAGTGTAGAGATTGCGCGGGTTGGTGGACGTACCGGGCACTGCGGTGTAAGTATTGTTGAGGTTAGCCAGACGCAGTATTTGTGCCGCCCCACCTTTTTCCACCACTTCGCCGTCGGGCAAGTCCCAGGCAAGCCCTTGGCCGTTCTTATCGTTCGCCCAGAAGCCGACAGCCGGGTCCGTGTAAGGCGTCGAGTTGCTGCAAATGGAGGTATTGCTGTAGGGCGCCACATTGTAGGGGGTAACTCGGTTTTGCGTATTTGCGGCATTCGTGCAGGTCCAGAAACTGGCCGCATTCGGGGAGAGAAAACCAGTCCCCGCCGCGCTGATGGCCGCCGCTCCCGTCGCGTCGGCCAAGCTCAGCTGCTTTGCGGTCGGATCGTAAACGAACTGATACTGCTTGAGGTTGCCCTTCCATCTGGGGACGCCGCCGGAATCCGGACGGAACATGCCCATGAAAATCTGGTTGAGGTAAGTACCCTGAGTGTTCACGCTGACCGGCAAGCTGGCGGAAGAGAACACGCTGTTGACCGCCTGCACCTCATTGAGCACGCGCAGTATGGCTTGCTGTATGTCGGCCGCGTTGCCGGTGGGGAAATATTTTCCGCCGCCGTTGAGCGCCATGCTGGTGAGCAGGGCGGGATAATCTGCCTTGCAAGCGGTATCCAACACGCCGATCGTGTAGGTGAAGATTTTTTTGGTGGCGGGCATAGCGCCAGTGCTGAGATCAGTGGCGTGCATGTAGCGCGCCCATTCGTCCGCATACAGACCGGTGGTTTCGCCGTGGCCATTGGACAAATTCAAGGTATAAGGATTGGGCGAGCAGGTGAACGCACTGGTGCCGTAGGCACCGGAGGGTATCTGAATAGCCGCCCCAAGCAACGTCCTCTGCGCGGTGCTCAGGGCAGTATTGTTGGTGATCGTTGTCGCCAACCGAGCGCCCGGACTAGCGCTGGCATCGCCGGGAGAACCGGAGTTGTTAAAGGCGTTGCCAATATAAATAACATAGTTTTTCTGGCAACCGCTCAGCGCGGTAGAAGTATAGGTTCTGCCTGACATGCCTTGTTTGCCGGCATAGTAGGCCCATGCTTCCTGCATGGCCTGCGCGGTCGCTTCGTTATTGGACTGTATGGTGCCTGAGGTCCATGCCTTGATGTTGGCGATGATGGCGGCCTTGCCTGCGGCATTCATCCGGGTAAGAGCCTTCACCAGACAACCGCCGGTACCGCCTGCTTGGCAGCCGTATAAAGTGTCCATCCCGGTTTTGTTGTAGGCCATGATGCCGATGTTGACGGTGTCGAGCGGCAAAGAATTGATCGCGTTGACCAGCGCGCATTGCTCTATGCCGCCGGTGGTGTTGCCCAAGCTAGGTGCGAGGCCAGTATCGGCATAAGTGCATGCAGCAGCGCTGGCGTTGAAGTTGGCCGCGTTATCCATGATGAACAGCACATTGGGCAGATCCGTCCCCGTCACGCTGGCTGCGGAGCTGTACAAGTCGATGTCTTCCGCCTGTCCCCGAATGGAATTGCCCAACATGGCAACGAACGCGCAAGTCATTAAAATTCGTATCGTATTCATAGTGCTGTCCTCCGAATAGTGCTACCTGTAACCGTTACATCCAAATCAACTCAACAAGTCGTTCCCGCCGGAACGCGCAGGGATACCCCCTGATGCGTTTCCACGTTCACCCCGGTGGAGCCGGTCGCCGTTGACCCTACATCCCATTGCTGCTGGAAACACCACGACTGGCTGGTTGCCGCTGACGTGGCGGAGGCAAATATGATTCCGGGATTACTGGCCGTACTGCTGCTGAAGCAGGGAATGTCATTAGGATCGCTCATGTTGAGACTGGCGTTAGCGAGCGCCACCGAGCCCGTGCAGCTTGGTACCGCTACATTTGCGGTGTACGTGGCTCCCCCGATGTTCACCGAGACGGCGGAAGCCGCTGGCGATACCGTGAAGTTGCCGCTGATGACCTGTTCGATCGCCTGCTGAGCGGCAGAGCTGGCTTCCCCCTCCATCTGCATGTTGCCGGCGATGCGCAGATTGGTATTGCTGGAGCGGATGGCCGAAATGACCAACAGGGTCAGCACCACCAGCATGACCAGAGCGACGATGAGGGTGGCTCCGCGCTGTTTGTGTTTTAGGAGGCTCATCATGGTCATTCTCTCCGCCCGCTGGGGTTGATGGCGCGCACCAACTCGGTGTACGCGTGACGCTTGTAGGCATTGTTAAAGGGGCCAAAAAGCATGGCTCCGCCGGTATTGCAGGAAGTCGATGTACCGTTGGCATTGAACGGAGGGGAGCCGCTCAAACAATAAGTCTTAGTGTCACTGTAGCCGCTTGTGGTGTCGATGTTGCGCGCCAGCAGGTTGACACGCACCGCCATGACGTTTGCCCAATCTGCCGTTGCCGGAGCAGTGCTGTAGGTATCGGGGGAGCCGTCGCTCGAGTTGTCAATCCCGTAATCGAACTGCATGTTTTCGATCCCCTCCACCAAGGGAATATTGTTTTGGGCGCCGTCCTCAATATCCACCATTTTCAGAGTGGGAATGCCGTCCGACGGTGCGCAAACATTGCAAGAGCTGATGTAGTAGACGCGCACGATATATTTGCTGAGCGGGGCTACGGTGCTACAGTCTTTCTGTTGCAGCGTGAAGCCGCCCGTCCCCATCACAAAAGGGGTGGTGACATTGCTGCACCTGTTGACCTGAAGATAAGTGGTGCCCGCCACGGCAGCGGCGACCGTGTCGGTGGCGGTGCGCCGAATCACCAGAATCGCCGTGTTGGGTTGGTAGTTGACCAAGCCGCAGGTCGTCGCGGTTGTCGGATTGGTGAGGGCACCGGCATAGCCAAAAATAGGCACCGCCACCTTCGGCGTGGCATCCCAGCCCGAGTTAGCGCTGCCGGCAGCAACATTGCAGGGGTCGGCAGGCACCGTGTGGGCAACACCGGAAGCGGGGGAATATCCGCCATAGAATCCTGCCATCTGAATATCGTCGTGCAGCAACTGCATGGCATAGCGACCGTTCTCGATCGCCCGGCTGGCCTTTTCCAGTTCGTCGCGGCTACCGCTCTGTTGCACGATGAGCGTGGTGAGCCCCGCCAGCAGAACCAAGCTGATGGTGAGCGAGATCATCAACTCGACCAGCGACAGCCCGGCCTGGCGGCGAGTTGAAAGATTTATGCGTTTTTGTGGGGCGATGGTATTCATTGTGTGGTCAGCGAAGCGGTTCTCAAGGTCAAGCTGACGACGCGACGCTGGGCATCGTTCGCGCCATATAGCCCTTGTCCGCAATTGGGCGTGGCGATGGCCGTGGGGCTCAACCCCTGCCATGCGACCGCGAGGGTATATACACCCGTGCCGACAATCTGCGCGCCGTTGGCTGGGTTGAGCAGCTCGGTTCCGCCGCCGTAACTGATGCAGCCGCGTGCACCCACCATGGCGCCGACATTGCCTCCGGACACTTCGGCAGCACCCAACAATGCATTGTGCCAAGCGTTCATGTCGGACACAGCGGTGGTGGCCTGCAGGGTGGCGGTGGCGGCAGGCATGGAAGGATAAATAGCTTGGATCATGGCAACGGTGCATGCTGTCGCGGGCACGGGCGTCACCTTGCCTCCTACACCGCTGGCACCCAGATAGGGCGTGCCGTTCACGGTGTTGGTGGTATATGCATAGCAGGTGGCCGCTTGGCGGTTGGCGTTGATGCGCCCAGCTATGTCTTGCAGCAGAATCAGTGCCTGTACGCGCTGGTAAGATTCCACTTCCGAACGCTGACCTTGCACCATCACGCCGGCCAAACCCAACAGCCCCACCAGCAGGATAATGAGCGTCACCAGCACTTCGACCATGCTGGAACCAAACTGGCGCAACAAGCTATTCCGGGAGGCGTTCATCAGCAATCTCCCCTTTTGCTGCCGGGACGCCCGCTCAGGTCGACGCTGATACAGCGCGTGCTGGCAGTGGTGGTGGCAGTGGCGTTGAAAATTCTAAAAGAAGGCGATGCCGCCAACAGCCTGCCGTTGTTCGTATAAGTAATGCTTGCCGGGCAAGCGGTAGCAACGGTGCCTGACCAGCAGTCGATAGTCAATCCGTTTAGCGCATTCTGCGCGCTCAAGGTGGTGGCGCTGGCAGCCACTGTCCAACCGTTTTGCCAGATGCCGCCCGTTGGCGTGATGGTTATATTGGTGTTGCGCTTGGTCGCTTCGCTGCGCGCCAGCGTTAATGTGGCCATCATATCGAACGAGGCACTTTTGATGCGCTGTCCCGCCACGAACGAACCGAAAAACGGGAGCGCAACAGCGGTGAGAATGCCGACAATCGCGATAACGACCAATAGCTCGGCCAAGGTAAAACCCTTACCCCTGAGATATTGCATCGATCCGGCATTCGATTTGGACATGATCGGCTCTTTCTAGCGTTACCAGCAACCTGTTGCCGGTGTCTTGGCGCCGGTCTGATCCAGCGTCAGGCTCGCGCACTGGGTATCGCCAGTCAACTGGGAGTTGATGGGCGTGGCAGTAATCACATAACCTGTAGCGGATGAAGTGATGGCGAGGTTATAAAACTTGGAAACGTTGTCGGGCACCGTCATGTTAAGCCCGGGAGATGCCGCGTTAGGCGCATTCGGGAAGTTAGCCTTGGCTGTCACGGCGACATAACTGCGCATGTCCAGCATGATCTGCTCTTCCCTGTTGGCCGCTTGCAGCATGAAGCTCTCTGCTGCCGCGCGGTTAGACTTGATCACATGTTGCTGATAAGCAGGCACTGCAATCGCAGCCAATATGCCTATGATGGCCACAACGATCATCAACTCAATCAGGGTAAATCCTTTATTGCGCTTCATCGTAATACTCCTTTTGGGTGTGCGGATACTAGATTTTTGAATTCTACATTGCCACAGCCATCTGACAGGTGGCTTACGAAACAAGACAAGCGGTGGCGCTATGATTTCAGGCGGACGAATGGCAATGCTGTTTGCTTGAGATTGAAGGCACTACAGGACGATTCAAGCTGTAACTCACAACCAGATTGCACGCGAGCTTGCGTTTCTCAGCCGCTATTCCTCAACCCCGCCGCAATGCCGTTGATGGTCAGATGGATCGCGCGCTTCACTTTTTCGTTGTCATCCCCGGCGCGGTGGCGGTGCAGCAGCGCCACTTGCAAGTGGTTGAGCGGATCGATGTAAGGCGTGCGCGTAGTCAGGCTGCGCGCGAGCGTCGGGTTGTCTTCCAGCAGCGTCGAGGCGCCAGTGATGGCGAATAGCATATCGACGGTGCGCTGCCATTCCGCTTCGATCTCGCCGAATATCTTGGCGCGCAAAGTTTCGTCCTGCACCAACTCGGCGTAACGCGACGCGATACCCATGTCGGTCTTGGACAGCACCATGTCCATATTGGAGAGCAGGCCTCTGAAGAACGCCCAGTTCTGGTTCATCGCTTGCAGTTGCTTGAGTCCGGCTTCGCCTTCGCGCTCGATAAACTGTTGCGCCGCGCTGCCGAAACCATACCAGCCCGGCAAGATGGCGCGATTCAGGCTCCAGCTGAACACCCAGGGGATCGCGCGCAAATCTTCGATGTTGTCCGTTGCCTTGCGCGATGAAGGGCGGCTGCCGATGTTGAGTTCGGCGATCTCGCGGATCGGCGTGGCGGCAAAGAAATACTCGGTGAATCCCGGTGTTTCGTATACCAGTTTGCGATATGCGGAAAACGCATTGCCGCTGAGGTCTTCCATGATGCGGTGGAATTCCGGCATGGTGGAATCGTCGCCGTGATGGTGCACCAATGTGGCTTCCAACGTCGCCGCGATAAGAATTTCCAGATTGCGCCGCCCGATCTCAGGGTCGGAATATTTGCTGGAGATGACTTCGCCCTGTTCGGTGATGCGTATCTGCGCGTTCACACTGCCCGGCGGTTGCGCCAAGATCGCCTGATAGCTGGGGCCGCCGCCGCGACCGACGGTGCCGCCGCGACCGTGAAACAGACGCAGTTCGATGCCGTGCTTTTCAAACACTTTCACCAGCTCGACTTCGGCCTTGTACAGCTCCCAGTTGGCGGTGAGGTAGCCGCCGTCCTTGTTGCTGTCGGAATAACCCAGCATCACTTCTTGCGTGTTGCCCCGGCTTTGCAGCAGTTCGCGGTAGAACGGGATGGCGAACAATTCGTCCATGATAGTGCCGCACCCCTGCAAGTCGGCGATGGTCTCGAACAGCGGGATGATATTGAGGTGCAGTACCGGTGTTTTGCCAACTTCCAGCAGGCCGGTCTGTTGCACGATCAGCGCCACCTCCAACAGATCGCTGACGGCATCGGCCTTGGAGATGATGTAGTTGGGCAGCGCCGCGCGGCCGAAACGCTGATGTATCTCGGCGGCCGCCTGCATCAAATGCAACTCGCCTCGCACGGTCTCGGTGAATGCATCCACCTCGGTTGCGAGCGGCTTGCTGGCTTGCAGCGCTGCCAGCAATGTTTTGCGGCGTGCAGTCTCATCCAGCGTGGCGTAAGCGACACCCTGCGCAGCGAGCATCTCGCTCACCACCTGCTCGTGAATAGCGCTGTGCTGGCGCATGTCGATCGGTGCCAGATGAAAGCCGAACACTTGCGCGGCGCGGCGCAGATCGGCAATGCGTCCGCGCGCCAGATAGGTCGCGTGGTGGTGTTCCAGCGAATTTATAACGATATCGAGGTCGGCGATAAATTCATCGACCACCGCATACGGCTGCACGGCCTTCGTTACCGGATGCAAATGGCTGACGCGGTGGCCGAGTTTTTCGGTAGTGGCCACCAAACGCGCATAAATCGCGATCAACGCGCGGCGATAAGGCTCGTCTTCGCGGCTCACCGCTTTGTCGGGCGAATTGGCGGCGAACGCTTCCAGCTCGGCGCTCACCTCCACCAGCCGGACGGACAGGCTCAAACGCGAACTCAACAACTCGGTCTCGGCCAAATAATATTCCAGTGCGGTCGCGGAATGGCGCTCTGCCGCATCCAGCATCACTTTATGCGTGACAAACGGGTTGCCGTCGCGGTCGCCGCCTATCCAGCTCCCCACGCGCAGAAAAGGCGGCAGGTTCAGGCGCTGGCCGAAGCGGGCCTCGATCTGCTTTTCAAGTCCGCCGTACAGCTTGGGTATCTCTTTGAGGAAGGTGTAATCGTAGAACGTCAAGCCGTTCTTCACTTCGTCCTGCACCGTCAATTTGGAAGTCCGCAACATGCGCGTATGCCACAAAATCAGCACGAAACGGTGTAGCGCGTCTTCGTTGTCGGCCAATTCTTCCGGCGTCATATCGAGACGGTCTCTATCCGCCAGCAAACTGGAGATGACCAGCTGACAATTTAAAATGCTTTTGCGTTGCACCTCCGTCGGATGCGCGGTAAGCACCGGCGATATCAACGCCTTGTTGAAGAATTCTTGCAATCCTGCGGCATCGACATTTTTTTCTTTAGCCCGATCCAGCGCCAATTGCATGCTGCCTTCTTGCGGCGGGGAACCCGCTTTCAAATGGGCGCGGCGGCGGCGATTGTGGTGCAGATCCTCGGCGATATTGGAAAGCTGCGAGAAATAACTGAATGCGCGCACTACCGCCAATGTCTCGTCGGGGGAAAGCGCATCCAATACGCCTTCAAGCTGGTCTCGATCGCGGTCATCCTGCGTTTTGCGAAAGCGCACCGCAGTGCGGCGCACATTTTCGATCAGCGCAAAAGTCTCTTCGCCTTCTTGTTCGCGCAGGGTGTCCCCGAGAATACGGCCTAGCAAACGGATGTCATCGCGTAACGGCACATCTTTACTGGATATGTCGGCAGGAGCAGCAAGCAGGTTCATGACGTTCTTCTTCAGCATAGGGTCAGCGCACACATTCAGGCTCATGTTAGAATGAGCCATAAAATATCAACAAATAATCACTCAGGAAAAGCTAATGAATCAGGCATCCCAGACGACACCCGCACCCAAAAAACTGGTCATCGCATCGCGCGAAAGCGCATTGGCAATGTGGCAGGCTGAACACATCAGGGATCGACTGCGCGCATTATATCCACAAACCGAGGTGAGTATATTGGGCATGACGACACAGGGCGACCAAATACTCGACGTGACGCTTTCCAAGATCGGCGGCAAAGGTTTGTTCGTCAAGGAGTTAGAAACCGCACTGGAGAACGGCAGCGCCGATATCGCCGTGCATTCCCTGAAAGACGTGCCGATGCATTTGCCCGAAGGCTTTGTGCTGGCCTGCATCGGCAAACGCGAAGATCCGCGCGACGCCTTCGTTTCCAACCATCATGCCCATCTGGAAGCCTTGCCTGCGGGCAGCGTGGTCGGCACTTCCAGCCTGCGCCGCGAAAGCCAGTTGCGCGCGCGCTTCCCGCATTTGAAAATCGAGCCGTTGCGCGGCAACGTGCAAACGCGCTTGCGCAAGCTGGATGAAGGCCAATATGCCGCGATCATTCTGGCCGCCGCAGGCTTGAAGCGCCTCGGCCTGGGCGAGCGCATCCGCGCGTTCATCTCCAGCGAAGACAGCCTGCCCGCCGTGGGACAAGGCGCTCTGGGCATCGAAACACGCGCTGACCGGCCCGATCTGGAAATTTTGCTGCGCCCGCTGCACGATGCGGAAACCGCCGCCTGCGTGTTCGCCGAACGCGCCATGAGCCGCGCATTGGCGGGCAGCTGCCAGGTACCGCTGGGCGGCTTCGCGGAAGTACAGGGCGACAAACTGCGCATGCGCGGTTTTGTCGCCAGCCCCGATGGCAGCAAAATGCTGCGCGCCGAGCAGGTCGGCAGTATCGCCGCGCCGGAAGCGCTCGGCGACGCCGTGGCCGAGGCTTTGCTCAAGCAAGGCGCAGCCGATATCCTTGCCGCACTGTCTTTATGATTTTAGTAAAAATCTTTCACCACAGAGACACAGAGACACAGAGAAAACCTTTTGAGGTTTTGTTTTTCCTCTGTGTCTCTGTGTCTCTGTGGTAGGTTTTGCCTTGAATGGAATCGTTGCCGCTTGCCGGACTCAGCATCGTGGTCACCCGCCCGCGCGAGCAGGCGGGCCAGTTACAGCAGCTCATAGAACAGCTGGGCGGCAACGCGGTATTGTTTCCGCTGCTCGATATCAGTCCGCCGGCCGACACACACGCTTTGCGCAACCTGATCGCCCGCCTGCCCGGATTCGACCTCGCCATTTTCATCAGCCCCAATGCGGTGCGTTACGGCATGGCTGAAATTGCAGCGGCAGGCGGCGTCCCCTCTGGGCTGCGCATCGCCACCGTGGGACAAGGCAGCGCCAAAGCATTGCGCGATGCGGGCATACAAGATGTCATTGCACCGCAAGGCCGCTCAGACAGCGAAGCCTTGCTGGTGTTGCCGCAATTGCAAAACGTGCGCGGATGGAAAGTCGCAATTTTTCGCGGCGACGGGGGGCGCGAGCTATTGGGCGACACGCTCAAAGCGCGCGGCGCTAACGTGGAATATGTCGCCTGTTATCAGCGCAGCAGAACACCGCAGAACATCGGCGTGCTGTTGAATAGCCGCGCAGACGCCATCACATTGAGCAGCAGCGAAGCGCTGGCTCATCTGTGGGAGATGTTCGACGAGGCCGGGAAAAAGCAGATAGCGGACGTAACACTATTTGTGCCGCACGCCCGCATCGCGGCGGCAGCCGAACAACAAGGCTGGCGAAAAGTTGTACAGACGACGAGCGGGGATGACGGAGTCGTGTCCGGTTTGGTAGCATGGTCAAAAGCTAAATCTTGTATCGGAAAACATTTATGAGCGAGCAACCACAGTCTCATCAGCAACCCGCCGGGAACAAAACCGGAACGAATTCGGGCACGTTTCGCGCCATGCTGCGCACTCCCGGCCACAACCCTTTGGTGAATCTGATCTCGCATCTGAACCTCACGCAGATGACGCTCGCCGTATTGGTGGTGATCTTTGTGTGGCAGTGGTTCGATGCGCATTACCAGATCAATCAAGTGCAGCAGGAACTGGCCAAACGGCTGACGGAAATGGATGGCACAAACAAAGCCAATCAAACCTTGGTCACCCAAAATCAGGAAGTGGTGCGCGAACTCGGCGGCAAGCTCAGTCTGCTGGAAAGCAAATATGCCGAGGCGCAAAATCAGCGCGCCGCGCTGGATACGCTGTATCAGGAAATGTCGAGCAGCCGCGACCAGACCGCGCTCGCCGAAGTCGAACAAATGCTGATGATTGCAGGACAGCAGTTGCAACTCTCCGCCAACGTAAAAGCCGCACTGATTGCCATGCAGCACGCCGACAGCCGTTTGCAGCGTCTGGATCGCCCGACATTGGGTGGCCTACGCAAATCTATCAATCAGGACATCGACAAATTGCGCGCGCTGCCCAATATCGACGCGGCAGGCATCAATATGCGTATCGACAGTCTGGTCGCAGCCGTCGATACCCTACCTCTATCGCAAGACATACGGACACAAGAGGTTAAGCCGCTGCCCACACCCGTCATCGCGGAAAACGCATGGAACAAGTTCTGGCGCGAATTATGGTTTGAGGTGAAACAGTTGGTGCGCATCGAAAACACGCAAAAACGCGAGTTACCTTTGCTGTCGCCGACGCAGACTTTCTTCCTCAGAGAGAACCTGAAGATACGCCTGCTCTCCGCCAGACTGGCCCTGTTGTCGCACGACGAAGTGAGCTACAAACGCGACCTGAAAACCGCGCAAGAGTGGACAGGAATCTATTTCGACACGCGCGCCAAAGAAGGCGCGCAGGCGCAGGCGACATTGCAGAAACTCGCCGCATCCAACATCAACATCGAGCTTCCCGACATCAGCGGCAGCCTTGAAGCCGTGCGCAACTACCGCATCTCGCACGAAAAGGCCGCGCGATGAAAGCCCTCGTCTGGCTGCTGGCACTGTTCGCCGCCGCTGTGGCACTGACGCTCGCCGCGCACAATCCCGGCTATGTGCAACTGGTTTACCCGCCCTATCGCGTCGAGCTATCGCTCACCCTGTTCGTGCTGTCTTTGCTGGGGCTGTTCGTGCTGGGCTATATGGTCGTGCGCCTGCTGCTTGCGGCGTTGCGTCTGCCCGCTTATGTACGCGCTTTCCGCGAAGAGCGGGCGCAAAGCAAAGGTCGCGCAGCCATGATGGAAGCGCTGACCGCTTTTTTTGAGGGGCGCTACGCGGCCGCAGAAAAAGCCGCCGTGCATTCCATGGATATGGGCGAGAAATCTGGTTTAAATCCCATCGTCGCGGCACGTGCAGCCCATGAGTTGCGCGAGTTCGACAAACGCGATGCCTATCTCGCCGATGCCGAAAACAAGACCATCGGTGAAGCGACCATGCGCCTGATGGCCAAGACCGAATTCCAGCTCGACCAAAAGCAACCCCAGTCGGCATTAAGCTCATTAAAAGAACTGAGCGAATCCGGTGCGAGTAAACACGTCGGCGCATTGACTCTGGAACTCAAAGCGCAACAGCAGGCGCGCAATTGGGATGCCGTGCTCGACCTCGCGACACAATTGGAAAAACGCCATGCCATCGACGCGACCCTGTCGATACAGATGCGCCAGCAAGCCTGGCTGGAAAAGCTACGCATGCAAACGTACGATATTGCTTCCCTGCGCAGCTTATGGAAAGCCATCCCAGGCGAATTCAAACGCCGTTCCAAGATCGCCGCCGCCGCCGCACACGCGTTCTTGAAATTGCATGATGCCGTCAGTGCAGGCAAATTACTGGTAGAGAGCCTGAATGCGCAATGGGATAGCGATCTCGTCACCCTGTACGGCGACTGCCATAGCGATGATGTCGTGGCGCAGATCGATCAGGCCGAGCGCTGGCTGAAGATACACGCCGACGATGCAGGCTTGTTGCTGGCACTGGGTAAGCTATGCCTGCATCAGGGCCTGTGGGGCAAAGCGCAAAACTATCTGGACGCCAGCATCAGCCTGCGCCCCAGCCGCGAGGCGTATACCTCGCTGGGGCAGCTGGCCGAGAAGTTGGAGAAGAAGGAAAACGCTTTCAATTACTACCATCTTGCGATGGAACTTGAAGACAGCAAATAATTAGCTCTTCGGTACAAACGTAAAAGCGTCCGAGAAAAATTCCTCATTAGGCAAGCTGCATTTTTCGGTGAGTTCGCGATGCGCCGCCTCGATCACCACCGGCGCGCCGCAGGCATAGACCTGATGTCCGGACAGATCGGGATAGTCCTCTACTACCGCCTGATGCACGAATCCCGTGCGCCCGGGCCAAGCTTCATCCGAAACAACAGGCGTAAACTTGATGCCGTGCTGCTCCCACTTCTGCGCCTTTTTCAGCATATACAGGTCGGCCTGCTTGCGCACGCCCCAGTACAAATGCATGGATCGCTTAATGCCGATGTGCATAGCGTGTTCGATGATGGCCTTGGTCGGCGCAAAGCCGGTGCCACTGGCAATGAAAATGATGGGCTTGTCCGAATCTTCGCGCAAAAAGAAAGTCCCTAGTGGCCCCTTGATGCGCATGATGTCGCGCTCTTTCATTTCGTTGAACACATGCTGGGTAAACGCACCGCCCGCAATATTGCGGATATGCAATTGCAGAAATTCGTCGTCATGCGGCGCATTGGCCAATGAAAAACTGCGCGGCTTGCCGTCTTTTTGCAGAATATCGATATACTGTCCCGCCAAAAATTGCAGACGCTCATTTGCTGGCAATTTCAAATACAGCACCATCACATCGTCGGCGACCTTTTCCACCTTTTGCACACGGCACGGCAGCGTCTTCACCTGAATATCGCTCCCTGTGGTGACTTCGTGGCTCTCGATGACAACATCGGACTTCGGTTTCGCACAACAGAACAAAGCCAGCCCGTCCGCCTTCTCGGCATCGCTCAAGGCATAGGCCTGATGGTTCCCATAATCCACCGAGCCTTGTAAAACCTTGCCTTTGCACACCCCGCAAGCGCCGTTGCGGCAGCTATAAGGCAGGGTATAGCCGTGCTCCAGTGCGGCTTCGAGGATGGTCTCTTCAGGCTTGATTTCAAAACAGTGATTGCTGGGATGGATGCTGGCTTTAAAAGTCATGTTAATTCTGCTGGATTCACGAGGGGCGCGATTTTAACGCATAATCGGCAGATGAAAAGCATTCTCATTGTCGGTTGCGGGGACATCGCCCTGCGCATTGCACCCATACTGTGTACGCGTTACCGCCTGTTCGGATTAGTGCGCAATGCACAATACTCTACGACGCTGCGCGCGGCGGGCATCATTCCAATAGCGGGCGATCTGGATCATCGGCATCTTGCCCGTATCGCGGGACTGGCGCACATGATTTTGCATTTCGCCCCCCCGCCGAATACGGGGACAAGCGATAGCCGCACCCGCCTCCTGCTGGCTGCACTGTCGCGCGGCACTTTGCCCGAACGGCTTGTCTACATCAGCACCAGCGGCGTGTATGGCGATTGCGGCGGGGCGCAGGTGGACGAATCGCGTCCGCTCAACCCGCAATCGGCACGCGCGATGCGGCGTGCCGATGCCGAGCACTGCATCCGCGACTGGGCAAGACGCAATCGCGTCCGTGCCAACATTCTGCGTGTGCCCGGCATCTATGCCGCAGAGCGTTTGCCGCTGGAACGGTTGCAAACTGGCTCACCCGCTATCGTTGCGGAACAAGACAGCCACACCAACCACATCCACGCCGACGATCTAGCAAACATCGTCGTGGCGGCATTGCATCGCGGCAAACCGAACCGCGTGTACCACGCCAGTGATGACAGCGAATTGAAAATGGGCGACTACTTCGACGCGGTGGCAGATGCCTGCTACTTGCCCCGACCGCCGCGCCTGCCGCGCGATGAAACAGAGCGTACCGTATCGCCGGTGTTATGGTCGTTCATGAATGAATCGCGGCGACTGGACAACGCGAGAATGAAGCAGGAGTTGAAAGTGAAGCTGCGTTACCCGACCGTAGCGGAAGCGTTGGCCACAATCAAAAAATCTGATCTGTGAATTTAGCTTCCATGCTCTGCACATCTGGCCGGGCCTGTCTCAGCCGTGCATCAAATTGAGTTGCTTGGCGATGATGTCGTGATTCAGCCAGAGCACAGGAGCAGACGGAGCGGATGTTTCGTGGAACATCAATGGCCCGGTTCCCTCCAGCACCAAAGCGCTCAAAATATCAGTCACCAGCACTTTCCGGTCTTTATGCATCTGCGTGATCTCATCGGACGTACCGATCATTAGATCGGCCAGCACGGCAGAATTGTCCATCGGCCAAGCCGCAAAATCTCGAAACATTTTCATCACGTCGCTGGCATTGTAGTCGGCGATCTTTTTCAACAGCTGTTCCAGCGAATGCCCTTCCTGAAATAGCTCGCGGCAAGCCTGCCACTGCGCCTCTGCCCAAGCGCCGCCGTTTTCTTTCTTCAGCGCGTTCAGCAACGGGAACAGAGAAAGCTCCACGCCGACGAAGATGTCGGAAGAGTTGGTGCGGATCTCGGGGCAGTTGTAAACCGTCGCCTTGATGCCGTCTGCCCAAGCGGCTTCGGCTATATGTTCGAGACGCATCTTGGCTTTGCCCTGGGTATAACTGGTGTAGGTCTGCCATTGGTACTGCTCGTCAATGAGTATCTCGGTGCCGTGATAGCCGTAAGCCGTATAGCGCACCTGCCCGCCCGTTTTCTCCAGACGTGTGCGGATTGCTGCACTGCCTTCGATAAGGTGTTGGAATGTGTTCGCGGTGACTTCGTCGAAATTCATCAGAATGAGTTTGCCAAGATCGCTGTCGAGCAGCGCGCGCGTAGATAGGAAGCGCTCGCCGCAGCCTTTGTAGACGCGGTTCGCAATGGCCAGAAACACCTTCACCTTGGGGATGCCGCCCGCCATGGTGTGCGCGAAAAAAGCATTGCTGCCGTCCGGGATCATGCCGTCCAGCGTCGCCATCACTTGAGCCACGGAATCTTTGAAGCGCTTTACGCCGACTGTGCGGCACTTTTCGATATGCGGCCAATCGAGCTTGTCTTGCTGCCAGCTCTTGAGCGTCATGTTAGCCAGCAGGTCGGTCGGAGTCGGCTCGCCTGCGGGCGCATCGAGATCGAACCCCGCCATCAGCGGCACGTTGATGATGCGTCCGCCCAGATTGACTTCGGCGATGGCCAACTCATCTTCAGTCAACGCACGCAAAGCGTTGTTCTCATCGCGACGGCCGACAGTCACGCCGATGATGGTCATGCCCGCCTTACGCGCTTCGTTGATCAAACCGTTGGCATAACCTCGCCCGAACAATTCGCCGAACAGAACAAAGACATCGCCTTTGCGGAAAATATTGCTCTGCGGAAGATTTCTTAGCGGAATAGGGGCAATCATAAAGTGAACTCCAGTTTGATGAACGTTGCTATTCTAATGGGTTATGCGGGCAAGTTCCCGATTAAACGTCGGGAGTGTTACTAATCTGTATCAGTTGCGTCAGTTTATTTTTTGCGGCACCGCTAGCGATAATCTCTGCGGCTTTCCTTACGCCGTGCGCCAGCGTATCGGCCAATCCTGCCACATAGATCGCCGCACCCGCATTGAGCAGCACGATATCGCGCGCGGCTCCGGCTTGATTATCCATCACGCTCATCAGCATCGCCTTCGCTTCATCGGCATTGGCAACGCGGATATCGTTCAGCGGCGCGGCCTTCAGGCCGAACTCTTCGGGCGTTACGGTGTATTCGCTGACCTTGCCGTCTTTCAGTTCGGCGATAAATGTCGGCGCGCTGATGGATATCTCATCCATGCCGTCGGAGCCATGTACCACCAGCACGTGACGGCTGCCGAGTTGTTGCAGCACATGAGCGAGTTTGCCGGTGAGGTCGCGCAGAAACACGCCCATCACCTGATTTCGCGCACCCGCCGGATTGGTCAGCGGGCCGAGCAGGTTGAACAAGGTGCGCACGCCGAGTTCGCGGCGCACCGGTGCGGCATATTTCATCGCGCTGTGGTGATTGGGCGCGAACATGAAACCGACGCCAATGCTGCCGACGCAATGTGCCACCTGTTGCGGCGTGAGATTCACATTCACACCGAGCTTTTCCAGAATATCCGCACTGCCGCAGGTGCTGGAAACCGAGCGTCCACCATGCTTGGCGACCTTGGCACCCGCCGCCGCCGCGACGATGGCAGAGGCGGTGGAAATATTGAAAGTCTGCACCCCGTCGCCGCCCGTGCCGCAAGTGTCGATCAGATGCACGTCATCCTGCACGTTTACTTTGGTGGAAAGTTCGCGCATCACCTCCGCGGCGGCGGCGATCTCCATCACGGTCTCGCCCTTCACGCGCAGCGCCACCAGCACGGCAGCGATCTGCGCGGCTGTGAGCTGTCCGCTCATGATGCCCTGCATCAGCCCTAGCATGTCCGTGTGCGTGAGGTCGCGGCGTTCCAATAGTTGGGTCAGCGTCTGCGGGTAATTCATCATTTCGCTCCGTTCAAAAAGTTGCGCAGCATGTCATGCCCGTGCTCGGTCAAGATCGACTCGGGATGGAACTGCACGCCATGCACTGCCAGTGTCTTGTGGCGCACGCCCATGATCTCGCCATCGTCTGTCCATGCGGTGATCTCCAGACAATCCGGCAGCGACTCGCGCTCGATCACCAGCGAATGATAACGCGTCGCGGTGAACGGATCGGGTAATCCGGTAAACAAACTATTGCCGTGGTGATGGATGAGCGAGGTCTTGCCATGCATCAGCGTCTTGGCGTGGATGATCTTGCCGCCGAAGGCCTGGCCGATGCTCTGGTGACCGAGGCACACGCCGAGCAAAGGGATCTTTCCGGCGAAATGTTTGATCGCGGCGACGGATATTCCCGCCTCGTTCGGCGTACACGGGCCGGGCGAAACCACGAGGTGCTGCGGGTTCAGTTTCTCGATCTGCTCCACGGTTATTTCATCGTTGCGGTACACCGCCACCTCGGCACCGAGTTCGGCGAAATACTGCACGAGGTTGTAGGTAAAGGAGTCGTAATTGTCGATCATCAACAGCATGAAAAACCTCCACCACAGAGACACAGAGACACAGAGAAAAACGGAGTCATAGCTTCATCCTTTTCAGACCGTCTTTGAGAACGGAGGAATTGAAATTCAATAACAACCCCGTTTTGAAACTGCCAAGTCTGAGGTAGGTTAATAACTGAGCTTCGTGAATAGGCAGTAATTTATCCACAGACTTTAATTCAAGCACAAGTTGGTTTTCTACTACGATGTCCATGCGATATGCACTGTCGAGCGTAATGGCCTTATAGCGAACGGGAAGAGAGACCTGTCGAATAAAACTCAGATTCTGGCATCCCAGTTCATAACACAAACATTCTTCGTAAGCTGATTCCAACAACCCGGCACCAAGCGCACGATGAACCTCAATTGCAGCGCCGATTACGGCATCAGTCAAAGGGTCTCTCTGTGTCTCTGTGTCTCTGTGGTGAGTGGTTTGGTTCATCGATGCACCTTCGCATCCAACCCGTCGAGCACCATCTCTGAAGCGCGCAGCACCGCGCGCGCCTTATTCTGCGTTTCCATCCATTCGCTGTCCGGCACGGAGTCGGCGACGATGCCCGCGCCCGCCTGCACGTACAGCGTGTCGTTTTTCACCACAGCGGTACGTAATGCGATAGCAACATCCATGTCGCCGTTGAAGGCGAGGTAACCCACCGCACCCGCGTAGATGCCGCGCTTGCTGGGCTCCAGTTCGTCGATGATTTCCATCGCGCGCACTTTGGCCGCGCCGCTCACCGTGCCCGCCGGGAAAGTGGCCTTGAGCACATCCATCGCACTGAGTCCTTCTTTCAACTTCGCCTCGACGTTGGAGACGATGTGCATCACATGCGAGTAGCGTTCGATCACCATTTTGTCGGTGAGTTTCACTGTGCCGTTTTGCGCGACGCGGCCGATGTCATTGCGCCCGAGGTCGATCAGCATCAGATGTTCGGCCAGCTCTTTCGGATCGGCCAGCAATTCCTGCGCAAGCTCGGCATCCTGCTGCGCTGACTTGCCGCGCGGACGCGTCCCGGCAATGGGTCGCACAGTAACGGTGTCGCCTTCCAGCCGCGCCAATATTTCCGGCGAGGAACCGACGACGTGGTGGTCGCCCATGTCGTAATAAAACATATAGGGCGAGGGGTTGATGCTGCGCAGTGCGCGATACAGCGACAACGGAGAAGCCGCAAACGGTTGCACCATGCGCTGCGCCAACACCACCTGCATGATGTCGCCGTCGAAAATGTATTGTTTGGCGGCTTCCACCGCGTGTTTAAACGCGTCTTCGCCGAATTCTGATTTAGCTTCAAAGCCGCGCAACTGCGGCGCTTCGGGGATTTTGACCGGCTGGCGCAAGGCGCGCAACAAACTATCGAGACGCTGGCGTGCCTGTTTGTAAGCGTCGCCCTGTGCGGGATCGGCATACACAATGAAGGTGAGTTTGCCAGAAAGGTTGTCGACCACCGCGAGCTGCTCGGTGAGCATGAGCAATATATCGGGCGTGCCGATCACGTCTTTCTTTTGCGTCTTTGCAAGACGAGGCTCGATATAGCGCACGGTGTCGTAACCGAAATAGCCCGCCAACCCGCCGGTGAAGCGCGGCAGGCCTGACAGCGGCGCTACGTTGAATTGCGCCTGATAGCTCTCGATGTAGTCCAGCGGATTGGCGACTTCCTCGCTGGCTTCACCGGCGGGCGTGGTCAGCGTGACTTGTCTGCCACGTACCGTGATGCGCGTGTCAGCAGGCAGGCCAATGAAAGAATAGCGCCCGAAACGCTCACCGCCCTGCACCGATTCCAGCAGATAGGAAAACGGTTTATTGGCAAGCTTGAGGTACAGCGACAACGGTGTATCGAGATCGGCGAACGTCTCCGTGACCAGCGGAATACGGTTATAGCCTTGCTTGGCCAGCGATTGAAATTCTTGTTCGGTGATGGGGGACAACATAAAAAAACCTCCTTGGTGTTTTGTAGGCCGGGTTTGAGCGTGTGTTGTTAGGGCTTAAGTCCTGTACAACCACGGCCTGCCCCTTGCGGGTGCAACCCGACATCTCTCATGTCGGATTGAAACCCGACCTGCGTATCAGCACCATCGCCAACTAAGGAGGTTATTCAAATTCATATCAAACACGCCTGATGAGCGGCAATACGCCCATAAGATCAGGAATCACTGCATCCACGTTGAGCGTCTCAACCGGCTCGCCGTGGTTATAACCGTAGGGCACGCAGAAGATGGGGCAGCCCGCAGCGCGAGCAGCCTGCGCATCACTGAGCGAATCGCCAACCAACAGCAATTGTTCGATCGGCACACCGAAGAACTTAGCCGAGTGCAACAGCGGCATCGGGTGCGGTTTCTTCTCGGGCAAGGAATCGCCAGCCAGCACGATGTCGAAATAATGCGCGAGGCCGATGCCTTTGAGCAGCGGCTCGGTATAGCGCCCCACTTTGTTGGTGATGCAGCCCAAACGAAACCCCGCCGCTTTCATCGCATCCAAGCCCTTTATCACATTGGGGAATGGTTTGCTGTCGAGCAACAACTCGGTGTAATGCTTTTCAAAAACGGGCAAGGCTTTATCGAACAAAACCGCATCCGGCTCGGCATGCATGTCGCCCGTGAGCGCACGCTTCACCAACCAGTGAATGCCATTGCCGATATAGCTCATCAGCAGGTCTTGCGACACGGCGGGACGATCCATGTCGCGCAACATGCGGTTAGCAGACTCCGCCAACTCCGGCGCGGTATGCAGCAACGTACCGTCGAGGTCGATGACAATGACGGAGACAGGCAAAGGGAATTTATTAATACTCATTACTTCTTAACTTTCGCCAACTCGGCACGCAGTTCGCCGATGATGGTGTTGTAGTGGTTCTTGTCGCTGGCGTTGTATTTGCCGAACACCGCAGAACCGGCCACGAAGGTGTCCACACCCGCTTCGGCGACCTCCTTGATATTCGCCGGACCCACGCCGCCGTCGATTTCCAAGCGAATGTTCAGACCCAAAGCGTCGATCATTTTGCGTACTTGGCGTGCCTTATCCAGCACATGCGGAATGAATTTCTGTCCGCCAAAACCGGGGTTGACCGACATCAGCAACACCATGTCCAGCTTGGGCAAGGTGTATTCCAGAATGTCCAGCGGTGTTGCGGGATTGAATACCAGACCCGCTTTGCAGCCGCTTTCTTTGATCAGGCCGATGGTGCGGTCGATGTGCTCGGAAGCTTCGGGGTGAAAGGTAATATAAGTCGCACCCGCTTTGGCGAAATCGGGAATGATGCGATCCACAGGCTTCACCATCAGATGCACGTCGATGGCGGCAGTCACGCCGTGCTTGCGCAAGGCCTCGCACACCAGAGGGCCAATGGTCAGATTAGGCACGTAATGGTTGTCCATCACGTCGAAGTGCACGATGTCCGCGCCGGAGGCGAGCACGTTGTCGACCTCTTCACCCAGCTTGGCAAAGTTGGCAGAGAGAATCGAGGGGGCGATCTGGTAGTCCATGATTTGATCCTTAGGGTTTAAATTTTGGACGCACATTCTAACCGAAACACCCGCAAACGCGACAGCGTGCTTGTCTTACCGCGTAAAATGCGGTGAAATACGACGATGGATAATCACAAGCACTACCGCATTCAAGTTAGCGTCCGGGTCAGGTATATACCGGAGCAATCCGAAGAGGCCGACAACCGTTTCGTTTTCGCATATACCATCACGCTCAGCAACGAAGGCGAACAGGCGGTGAAATTGCTCCGGCGTCACTGGATCATCACCGATGCCAACAACCACGTGCAGGAAGTTAAAGGCAAAGGCGTGGTGGGCGAGCAACCGACCATCAACCCGGGTCAAAGCTTCGAATACACCAGCGGCACCGTGCTGGCCTCGCAGGTCGGCACCATGTCCGGCAGCTATCAGATGGCACTGGAAGACGGTGCGGAATTTCCCGTGCCCATCCCGCAGTTCGTATTGAGCGTGCCGCGCGTTCTGCATTGACCGCATGCCATTGCGATGTCCTTAAAAACCAGCTATCACTTTATCGCTCCGGTTTACGATGTGTTTCTTGAGCGCTCCACAAGTCAGGCGCGCAGACACAGCTTGGCGCGCCTGCCGCAGCAAGGATGTTTGCAGGTGCTGCTCAACGGGGCGGGCACCGGTCTGGATTTTCCCTTTTTGCCTCCGTGCCACGAGTACACCGCGCTCGATCTGACCGGCGCGATGTTGGCGAGGTCGCTGGATCGGGGGGGCGATTTAAAGATGACCCGCGTGCAGGGTGACGGTATGAGGTTACCCTTTGCCGACGAGAGTTTTGATGTGGCGGTATTGCATCTTATCCTTGCCGTGGTACCGAGGCCCGAGTTGTGTCTGGCGGAAGCGGCACGAGTTCTCAAACCGGGCGGACGCATTCTGCTGTTCGACAAATTTTTGCGACGCGGCCAGCAGGCTTGGATGCGGCGCGGTCTCAACTTTTTCATCAAACACTTCGCCACGCGACTCGATGTGGTCTTCGAGGAAGTGCTGGAAACGGCACCCGGTCTGCGCGTGGTGAGCGACGAACCCGCGTTGGCGAACGGCTGGTTTCGTCTGATCGAGATACAAAAGGATATGGCATGAACTTTATTAAATATTGCGGGTTGATGTTGGTTTGCGGCACCCTGCTGTCGGCCTGCCAAGCCCCCCCGAAAATCGCACCCTCCCCGATTCTGGCGGAAAAACCGCCCGCCGCTGCGCCGACTTTCATGGTCAGCAAATGGGAGATGCTACCGGACTGGTCGACACTCAACCTCACACCCTCGTGGCCCGCATTGCAGCAAAGCTGCCGCGCCCTCAGATTCAAACCCAAGTGGCAACCGCTCTGCGCCGCCGCTGAAAAAGTGGACAGCGCCGATGCCGCCGCGCAGCGCGCGTTCTACGAAACCTGGTTCACCCCTTATCAGGTGTTCAACCCTGACGGCAGCGAGCAAGGCCTGATCACCGGCTACTACGAGCCGTTGCTCAAAGGCAGCCGCAGCATGAGCGAACGCTTTCGCTTCCCGCTCTACGGCGCGCCGGAAGATCTGCTCGAAGTCGACCTCGGCGATGTCTATCCCCAGTTCAAAGGCATGCGTCTGCGCGGCCGGTTGCACGGCAAAAAAATCATTCCCTACTACAACCGCGCCGAGATCGACGCCGGCGTATCGATGCTGAAAGGACGCGAACTGTTCTGGGTCGAAAATGCGGTCGAGCTGTTCTTTTTGCAGATTCAGGGTTCGGGTCGCATCGAATTGGAAGATGGCCGGCGCGTGAAGATCGGTTATGCCGAACAGAACGGCCACCCTTATATCTCCATCGGAAAAAAATTGATCGAAATGGGCGAACTCAAACCGGAAGAGGCCTCTATGCAGGGCATCAAGAACTGGGCGGAACATAATCCCGAACGCCTGCCCGCACTGCTGGGACAAAACCCCAGCTATGTATTTTTTCGCGAATTGCCGGATACGCTGTCAGCCCCTCTGGGCGCGCTGGGCGTGCCGCTTACCAACGAATACAGCATCGCCGTCGATCCGCGCACCGTGCCGCTGGGCGTGCCGGTATTCCTTTCCACCACCCTGCCGGACAGCGCTGAGCCACTCAACCGTTTGATGTACGCGCAGGACACGGGCGGCGCGATCAAAGGAGCAGTACGCGCCGATTTTTTCTGGGGGTTCGGCGAGCTGGCAGGCATCCAGGCGGGGCGCATGAGACAGGCGGGGCGCATGTGGGTGCTGTTTCCACGCGGCACAGAGCCGACGCTGAATTAAATTTGCGGAAATTGTTGATGGCGAACAAAACAGACAACACGATGGACAGCAGCAAACTTCGTATCGACAAATGGCTGTGGGCGGCGCGATTTTTTAAGACGCGCGCGCTCGCTGTGGATGCGATCGAATGCGGCAAAGTGCTGGTGAACGAAACGCGCGTCAAACCCGCAAAAACAATCGCGGTCGGCGACACGCTGAGCATACGCCTCGGACCGTATCTGTTCGAAGTGGAAGTCCTCGGCTTGTCGGACAAACGCGGCCCGGCACCCCAAGCGCAAAAGCTCTATCGAGAAACGGAGGCGGGACGACTGAAACGTGAAACTCTTACGGCGGAGATCAAAGCACAGCCGCAACCCTCCGAGCTTAAAGGTCGCCCGACCAAACGCGACCGGCGCGAGATAGAGCGCTTTAAGGTTGGTGCGTGGTGATATTTTTCAACTCGGACGGCCTGCCGAACAGCCAACCCTGACCGAAGTTGCACCCGAGTTCGATAAGTTTTTTACGCACCTCCTCGGTCTCTATGCCTTCTGCCACCACATCCATCCCCAGAGAGTGCGCAAGTTTGATCGAGGAATTCACGATCTCCCAGCTCTGCGCCGAAGTCAGCATTGTGCCGGTAAATGAACGGTCGACTTTCATCGTGCCGATAGGATAACGGTTCAGCGTTTCCAGCGACGAATGCCCGGTGCCAAAATCGTCGATGGCCAACGTACTGCCTAGTTCGGTCAACTGCTTCAACAGATGCAGTGCGACATCCGGTTTGTTGATGATGACGGTTTCGGTGAGTTCCAGTTTCAACTCTGTCGGCGGCATCCGGTAACGCGTCACAATCGCTTTTACATCTTCAATGAAGCTATCTCCGGTGAGCTGCGAAGGCGACATATTGACGCTGACGAAGGGCAACGCAAAATTCGTCGATTTGCGCAAAACCGGCCAGTCGCGACAAGAGCGCTCCAAAGTCCACAAGCCTATTTCGCGAATCTGCCCGGTCTGCTCCGCCAGCCACAAAAAATCGAGCGGGGAGATCAAGCCATCTCGCGGGTGACGCCAGCGGATCAGCGCTTCATAGCCTGCCACCTGTCCCGAGGAGAGCGCACAGATGGGCTGGTAGTACATCTCGAACTCATCTTGGCGCAAGGCGCGCCCGATGTCGTTCGCCATGGTCAATTTTTGCGTGGCTTCGCCGCGAATGGAGTCGCGCTTGCTGGTGACTTCGGCCTGATCAAGTTTTTGTGCGGCAGATTGCGGCTGCGACGTGCCGCGCTTGTTGCGATAGCGATCCAGAATAACCATCAACAGGTGGCACACGATGGGGTCGGTCTTTTCCAGCAGTTCATTCACCAGGCTGCGCTGGATGGTGATGAGCACGGTCTTTTCAAGCGCTCTGGCTGAAGCTGTCCGCGGCTGATGGTCTATCAGCGCCACCTCCCCGAATAGTTCGCTTTTGCCGATTTGATTGACGCGCTGCTCCTGACCGTTGACAGTCACGATGATCTCGATGATGCCCTCTTCGATCAAATAGGCGCAATCCCCTGCATCTCCCTCATTGAAGATGACCTCGCCTATTCCGTAAATTTCACGATTGAGATTGTTCAGCATGGCTTTCCCCTGATTGCTCTATTGCTATAGCTCGCAGCTTGCCAGCATTTCCTGAAAAAGCAATCTGCAAAAATGCCTAGCTATTTTTCAGGTCAAACGAACGCACAAGCAGCGCGATGCCCAGCAAGCTCTGTAGCAGATAAAGAATGCTGGACAACCCATGCAATGTTTTGAACTGCTGCGCCAGTGCGCTATGCATCACATCCAGCGGCAAGGCTTGGGATTTCAAATCTGCCATGATCGGCTGGATGCCGAACTGGACGACAATTGCCAATATCAACATGGCTGCGGTCACAAGAAACAATCTTTGTTTCCACACGGAACGTCCGAACTGGTGCAACTGGTACGCCAGCAAATACAGCGCACATCCGATACCGACAAACGCCATCACGGTAAACATTTTGCCTGCCAACATGCCCGCCAATTGCCGGTCGGGCAATGTTTGAAACAGGACAGGCACGGCAAGATAGCCGATAGCCCATGTGCCGCCAACCCAAAGTGCGGCGCTGAGAACGGCGAGGTGGCGGGGCAAATTGCGCAGCATCACTTGTTGTTATCCAGCGCCTTTTCCAAATCTGCGGCAGGCATGTAGCCGGGGTTTACCACGCCGTTGGCGAAAATCAGAGCGGGGGTACCGTTCACTTTAAGTTTCTTGCCCAGCTCCATCACCTTGGCGGTCGGGGCGTCGCACTTGCCCACTGCGGGCTGGATGCCGCTCAGCATCAGGTTATCCCACGCTTTGGCTTTGTCCTTGCTGCACCAGACCCCGTGCACTTTTTCGGCGGAGCCGTCAAAAATCGGATACAGAAACAGGTACAGCGTCACGTCGCTTACGTTCTGTAATTCGCGCTCCAATTTTTTGCAGTAGCCGCAATTCGGGTCGCTGAAATAGGCAAGTTTGCGACTGCCGTTGCCCTTGACCTTCTTAATGGCAAGCTCGAAAGGCAGCTTGCTGAAGTCGACGGCAAACAGCTGGCGCATGCGGGCATCCGTTAAATTGCGGCGGTTCTTTATGTCGAACAGACTGCCGTCGATCAAATACTGTCCGCTTTCATCCGCATAGAAAACACGGTCCGAAGTCACCACTTCGTACAGGCCCGCAACCGGAGATTTGTTGATCTGGGTAACCTCCCCCAACTCCTTGCCCAACGTGCTTTTGAGCTTAGCGGTGATGTCGGTTTCGGCAGCGTGAGCCAAAGAGATCGTGAGTAATCCCAGCAGTAATGTTCTGAACATGGAGCATCCTTGAGTAATGAATTAAATGAGTGCGTGCTTTGCCAGCATCTTTTTCAGCGGCGTGAATTGGTTGGTGGCGGAGAGGCCGAGGTTGCGCAACGTACGCAACAGCGGGTTGTCGTTGATGAACAGATGCTTCAACGCATCCGTGGTGAGCTGCATGGAAAGGATGTCGTCGCGGCGGGCTTTCTCGTAGCGGCGCAACAGATGAAGCTCGCCGCAGTCGCCCTGTGCGCCGCCTTGCAGCAGCGTCTCGGCCAATTGACGCACATCGCGGAAGCCCAGATTTACGCCCTGCCCGGACAAGGGATGCACGTTGTGCGCGGCATCGCCGACCAAGGCCAAACGCGGCTTGGTGATATGCGCCAGATTTAGCACGCGCAAGGCAAAAGCCGAGGGAGGCGTGATCAAGCTCAAGTCGCCCAGCATGTGCTGCGAGGCGACCGCGACCTGCGTGCACAATTCTTCCGGCGACAGCGTCAGCAATTCGGCCGATCTTTCCGGGCTGACTGACCACACGATAGAGATGCGCTTGTCCGGCAAGGGCAGCAACGCGAGGATGCCGTCCGGCGAAAACCACTGATAAGCGATGCCGTGATGGGCTTTTTCAGTGCTGAAGTTGGCGACCACTCCATGCTGATGGTAAGGCGTCGGTACTTCTGCCATGCCCGCCTGATGGCGCACCCAGGATTCGCGCCCATCCGCACCGACCACGAGTTTGGCGCGTATCTCGCGGCCATCTGCCAATTTCAAATGTGCGGCATCAGGCTGCCAGGTCAGCTCGGCACAGCGCGCGGGATTGAGCAAAGTCAGATTATCCTGCTGTTGCAGTCCGTCCCACAACGCCTGTTGCAGCAAACGGCTTTCCAGAATGAAGGTGAGTTCCGCCGCGCCGATCTGATACGCGCTGAAATCCAGTTCCGCCCCGCTGTCGCCGAACACGCGCATTTCTTCGACCTGCTGTACGCGGCTCATATCCATTTTTTGCCATGCGCCGCAGTCGCGCAGAAACTCGGCATTGCCGGGCGTAACCGCGTATATCCGACTATCCCACTCGGCGGGATCAGTCGGCAAAGTTGGTGAGGGCTGACCTTCCACCAATGCCAAGCGCAGCCCGCTGGACTTGAGCGCTGCGGCAAGGCTTGCACCAACCAAGCCCCCTCCAATGATGACCACATCGAATTCCATCGCATTTCGTACCGATAAAAATTTGGCGGCATCATAGCATGGGGCGGTTGATTAATTTATAATCGCCGCCCCCTTCGGAAATGACCATGCAAATCGGCCCTTACCAACTCAAGAATAACCTCATCGTCGCACCCATGGCGGGTGTGACCGACAGGCCGTTCCGCATGCTGTGCAAGCGCATGGGCGCAGGCATGGCCGTGTCCGAAATGGTGGCGTCCAATTCCCTGTTGTACGGTTCCGAGAAGACCAAACGTCGTGCCAACCATGAAGGCGAAGCCGATCCCATCTCGGTGCAGATCGTCGGTGCCGACCCCAAGATGCTGGCGCAGGCCGCGCGCTACAACGTGGATCACGGCGCACAGATCATCGACATCAACATGGGCTGTCCGGCCAAAAAGATATGCAACGTGATGGCGGGTTCCGCCCTCATGCAGAATGAAAAGTTGGTGGCCGAGATACTCGAAGCCGTGGTCGGCGAAGTGGACGTGCCGGTCACGTTGAAGATCCGCACCGGCTGGGACAAGACCAATCGCAACGCGGTGAACATCGCGCGCATCGCCGAAGCCAGCGGCATTCTGGCGCTGGCTATTCATGGCCGCACCCGCGCCTGCGCCTACACCGGCGATGCAGAATACGACACTATCCGCGCTGTGAAAGCATCTGTAAACATCCCCATCATCGCCAACGGCGACATCACTACACCGGAAAAAGCGCGCTTCGTTTTGCAGCACACCGGCGCGGATGCGGTGATGATCGGACGTGCGGCGCAGGGTCGCCCTTGGCTGTTCCGCGAGATCACACATTTTCTGGATACAGGAACATACTTGCCGGCACCGCAAGTTGAAGAAATTCAGCAGGTGCTGGTCGCTCATGTTCACGAGTTATATGATTTTTATGGCGAGCATACCGGGCTGCGCGTGGCGCGCAAACACATCTCTTGGTACACCAAAGGACTGGCCGGTTCGGCGCATTTTCGCCACCACATGAATCAGTTGGAAAGCATTGCGGAGCAGCTGTCCGCAGTGCGTGATTTTTTTGAAGGGCAATTGCAGGCTGGGGAGAACTTGCAATATATCGAGCCATTGGCAGCATGAAAAAAAGGGGGCATGTCGTGTTGGATGAAAATGAAGTGGCGCAGTATGTGCGCAAGGCGGTAAATGATTATTTTGTCGACCTCGATGGCGAAGAGCCGTTGTGCGCAGTGTATGACATGGTGATGGACTGCGTGGAGAAGCCGCTGTTGGAGTCGGTGCTGCACCACGCGGGCGGCAACCAGACGCGGGCGGCTGAGCTGCTCGGGCTGAACCGCAACACCCTGCGCAAAAAAATTCAGGCACATAAAATTGGTTCATCTGACAATTGCGTGGGTAAAAGATAATCTATCGCCTCTAACTTGGTTAGGAGGCGAGCAATGGAAAGCAAAGAGTTGTACCGGCACTTGC
>WSYA01000012.1 GCA_009773615.1 Gallionellaceae bacterium | reverse complement strand
TCGGTTTCAAATGCCCGGTCGAGCTGTTTATGCCAGACGCTTTTGACTTTAGGCAGCATCACGCTGCGTTATTTGCACTTGGTGCTTGAAACCGCCAGTCATTGAATTTTGCTCTGTAAGATTATTACCAACGTACACCGTTGCACTAAAACCGAGATGAGCATCCGTTTTTATTAACTCTAGCTCTCCACTCTGACTCTTTTGCAACACGCTGCTCGAAAACGTCTTTCGTATAGAAGGCTCCACAATAAATGGCATCGCATAGCCACAGCCGCCCGAATACCTTTCTATCACTATATCGTTTTTGACTAGCTCGACGACACATTCAACTGGGCTCTCCTGATATGCCGAGACAGAACCAACCCAGCACAACAAGGCAATACACAAAAATCCAACATTATTAAAAGTTTTCATAAGCACTCGCTAAAAATTATACTGACCTGCACACATTATTCCTATGCCGCCTTCCGCCCCAGCCCCTCAGCCACAAATGCCAACACCAGCATGTTCAAACTCACGCCTTCAGCCTTAGCGCGCTCCGCCAGTTTCGCGTGAACCGACTTGGGTAAGCGCGTAACGAATTTGCCGGACACTTCGGGCACGGTGTCGGGGCGATAAAACGGCGCCGGAATTTCCTTTTTAGCGTCTTTACGGGCAGATACCCAAGCCTTGAACGCATCCTTACCGTTGGCAACCGCCTCGGCCTCGGTCGCACCATCCGACATACAACCGGGGAGGTCGGGGAAGGTGATTAAGAATCCGCCGCCGTCTTCTTTCGGAATCTGGCTGATGATGTGGGAATAGGCCTCGAATGGAAAGGGCGGCTTAGCAGTTTTAATTTTCTTGACGGTTGCGGCGGTCATTTCTTTAACTCCTTCACGGCATCCACCAGCAACAGGAACTGGCGGATATACACGGGTTTGATGGGGCGATGTGCGGGTACGGTGACATCTATTTCCACACCGGGAAACCCAAACACATGATGGCTGCCACCGTTGTTGCGGCATTCGATATCGAACTGCTTGGCGACAACCATCAAATCGTCGATGCGCCAATCACGCGGGTTGTTGCGCATGGCATCGAGTAGCTTGGCTCGCTTGTTCATAGTCAGATAGTATCTTATTCGATACTACGCATCAATCTGCCGCAGGCAACCGGATCGTGTACTGCCCGGATTTCTCATCCTTCACCAGCACGACCAGCTTGTGTTTCTGTGCATCCTCAATCAACTCCTTGAACGAGCGGTAACCGTAATACGATTCGGTGAATCCAGGCTTGCGGCGCTGCATGGTGGGTTTGACCATTGAGCCCCAGAGCTTTTCATCCGAGCCGCGTTCGGAGATGAGGCCTTCAACGGTCTCGACTAGGAAATCCATGGCCTCTTGTTTCTTGTCTTCCTCGCTCTTCGCCGCCGCAAGTTTCGTAGTTTCAGTTTTCACTTTGGCAGGTGCTTTCTTGGCGGCCTGTTTCTTCTTTGCTTCCTGCTCACGCACGAGGTCGTCATAGAAAATAAACTCGTCGCAGTTGGCACTCAACAGATCGGAGGTCGAATCTTTCACACCGATGCCGATGACGTATTTGTTGTTCTCGCGCAGCTTGGAGACCAGCGGTGAGAAATCCGAATCACCGCTGATTATGACGAAGGTATCGACGTGGGCTTTGGTGTAACAGAGGTCGAGAGCGTCGACGACCAAGCGGATGTCGGCGGAATTTTTGCCACTTTGTCTCACATGCGGAATCTCGATCAGCTCGAAGGAGGCTTCGTGCATGGGCGCTTTGAAATCTTTGTAGCGATCCCAGTCGCAATAGGCTTTCTTGACCACGATGCTGCCTTTGAGCAGCAGGCGTTCCAGTACTTTTTTAATTTCAAATGGCGCGTATTTGGCATCGCGCACGCCTAATGCGACGTTTTCAAAATCGCAGAACAGAGCCATGTTGGTAATTTCAGGTTGGGCTGCCATGTGAGTTACCTCTCTATCCAAATTGATTTGCGCTGTCCCGCTACGCGGGGATTGTTCAATTTACTGGATTCCCGCCTGCGCGGGAATGACGGTGATGAGATTTATATCACCTTGCCGGGATTCATCAGTCCTTGCGGGTCAATGGCACGCTTGATATTGCGCATTAGTTCCAATTCCAGCTCGCTCTTGTAGTGGGTGATCTCTTCGCGCTTGAGCTGGCCTAGACCGTGTTCGGCGCTGATACTGCCGTCGAATTTCGCCACGACTTCATACACGATGCGGTTCACCTCGTGCTCGTGCTGTTCGATGAACACATTGTTCTGTGAGACATCCAGCATGGAAGCGTTGTAGTGGATGTTGCCATCGCCCAGGTGGCCGAAGGCAACGATGCGGATGCCGGGGTAGGCTTTGCGCAAGGCGGTACTGGCCTGCGCGATAAATTCGGCCACGCGGCTGATGGGCACGGAGATGTCGTGCTTGATGCTGATCCCTTCTATCTTCTGCGCGTCGCTGATGTTCTTGCGCAGCTTCCACCAGCGTTCGGCATGTTCTTCGATGGCGGTGATTTCAAATTCGATGATGCCGCCGCCGAACGAGTTAAGCGCCTCTCGCAAGATTTCGTTTAGCGGCACTTGCAGAACATCGGCCAGCTTGGCGATGACGATCCATTCGTGTTTGCTGGCAAAGGGTTCGTTCGTGTCGGTAATGTTTTTGAACACCAGATCAAGGCAGGAACGCGAGATGATCTCGAAGCCGCTGATCTGGTCGCCGCAGGTGGCGCGCAAATGCGAAAGCAGCGCCACGGCAGCGGCGGGGTCGCGCACCGCGATGCAGGCCGTCGCCACTGATTTTGGACGCGGGAAGAGTTTGAGCACGGCTGCGGTAATGATGCCAAGCGTGCCTTCCGCGCCGATGAACAGATGCTTTAGATCGTAACCGGTGTTGTCCTTGCGCAAGCTGCGCAGGCCGTTCCAGATGCGCCCGTCCGGCAATACCACTTCCAGACCCAGCACCAGATCGCGCGCATTTCCGTAGCGCAGCACGCCGATACCTCCAGCGTTGGTGGAGAGGTTGCCGCCGATCTCGCAATGCGGCGCGATGGCGGTAAGCCCGAGCGGGAATAGTCTGTCTTGCTGCTCCGCAGCTTCGTACAGCGAAGCCAGCTTGCAGCCCGCCTCGACGGTCATGGTGTAGTTGATGGCATCCAGCGCTCGGATGCGGTTCATGCGCGAGAGGTTGATGACGATCTGCTTGCTACCATCCGCCAGCGGCACGGATGCTCCGCACAGGCTGGTATTGCCGCCTTGCGGCACAATAGCGATGTGATGTGCTGCGCAAAATTTTACCACTGCGCTGACTTGCTGCACGTCTGCGGGAAACACGACGGCGATAGCCTTGCCGAAAAAACGACCGCGCCAATCTGTACAAAATGGCGCGGTCGCTTCGCCGATTAACAAGGCATCGTTGGCAACGAGGGTTGCCAGCGTTTGAACTACATTTTCATGTTCCATCATTTTGAACGGCGCGGTTTAATGCCTGCGGAATCGAGCGAGCGATCAGTAGCCTGTTTTGACATGAACATTGGGCAGATTCTCACCCTCGGAAATCAGCACCCAGATCAGCGAGGCGACACTTTCTGTAGCGATCACCGTGTGACGGTTGCCGGATGCCATCAGCTTTTCTCTAAGCTCCTGACGTACTGCGGACATTCCTGTCAGGTCGAACAGGATGTCGATGTTGCCACCCTTGGCCACCAGTTGGTCGATGGTCAGATTTTCGATGCCGTGGGTCTTGGCCAATGAGGCGCCTGCGGTCTGACCTTTTTCCGCGACAGCGACAATCTCTACTCCCTTGTTGGACTGACCCAATAATTTTTCCAGAAATACCGAACCCACCCTACCCAGACCTACGATTGCGATTGATTGCTTTTGCATATTTCTTTCTCCCCGTATGTTGAAAAAATACCCAACTGCTACTTGCGTGCAACAACTACAAATCGTGGTCTTGCGGCTACATTTTTGTGCGGTTATTTTTTCAACAGCCTCGCCTTGAATGTATACAAAGGTTCAATCCACATCTGATACAACGATGAAAAGATCATGATGGTCGAGGCCATGCTGTAGCCGAAACCGCCGATGATCACCAGCCAGGCAAAGTTCGAATTAAGTTTGGTCAGCCACCATGAAGCCACGTCCACGATCAGAAAACCGAACGGCGTAAAGATCAGAATAGCTTTGGTCAACGGAGTGAAACCCGTCGCATAAGTAAATATCCAGCCCACAAAGAAAAAGATGAATGAGATGCCGAACAGATGGATGTGCGATACGCGCGTCAACGTTGCAATAGAAGCGCCTTCATCGTGTTTCGTCATTTGATCCATCACCGCTTTATCGGAGATATTGGCCAAGCCCGGCATATTGGCATGGCATGGCGCGCAATACTGATCGACCTGCGGCTTGATCTTGCCTTCCCATTCACTTGCCGGAGCGCCCGCATCAGCCCACTTTAAAAGCTGCAATCTTACTTCGGGCGGTGCATTGTCCTTCATCGAGCCATACAACTTGGAGTCCAGCTTGGAGGAAGCTGCGCCCTCGTGATTGCCGTGATAACTGTATACGATGTCATCCACCGATAGACCGGGCTTGCCGTCTGCCATGCCGTGCGTGAGCATGATCTGCACTCCCGCCATCAACAACCCAAGACCGATGGCCATCAAATAACCGGTGAAAAGCGTTTTGACCGGCAAGGTCAGATTGCCCAGCGTGAAGCGTTGAATTTCCTGATCCATTTGCTTTTTTCTCCGTGCATGAAATTTTCGTGGGGCATTATACCCCCCGCTAGCGGCGCTTATCTTACACCTGTTGTTGGCTTCAAAATTCCAGCGGGTCAATGTCCAGCGACCAGCGTATTCTTTGTGCGGGGAATTGTTCCAGCAATGGATGCCATGAGCGCAGGAATTGCTGCAAGGATTTGCGCGTTGTGCTTTGCACCAAAAGCTGCGCGCGAATATGGTTGGCACGTTTTGGCATAGCAGCCGCTACGACACCGTATATCTCCACAGGCATCGACAGAGTCATTGCCGCTTCACGCGCGCGTTTCATGAAGGCATATACCTCGCCCTCCTGTTTGCCTTCCGCGCGCAACAGCACTTGAAATACGAAAGGCGGAAAGCCCGCTTGCTCGCGCTCCGCCAGCAACGTTTGCGCCCACGCACCGTAGTCATGCGCGCGCAAAGCGCGAAACAGGGGATGGTCGGGAAAGGCTGTTTGCACCAGCACTTCGCCCGGCTTATCGGCGCGTCCGGCGCGTCCCGCCACTTGCGCAAGTTGCGCAAAGAGTTTTTCCGAAGCACGAAAATCGGCGCTGTACAGCGCTCCGTCCGGATTCAACACGCCGACCAATGTCAGACTGGGAAAGTCGTGTCCCTTCGCCAATATCTGCGTGCCTACCAGTATGTCTACCGCTTCATCTTCGATTTGCTTGCGCATGGCGATCCAGCTGCCCTTGTTGCGCGTGCTGTCTCTGTCCACGCGCATGATGCGCGCTTCGGGAAAGTACGCCTGCAACGCTTCTTCTACGCGCTGCGTGCCGATACCGACAGGTTGCAAATCGGTATTGCCGCAACCCGGGCAAGCGTGCGGCACGCGCTCCTGATGGCCGCAGTGATGGCAACGCAGACGGCGGTCTTTCAAATGCAGCACCAGTTTGCCCGCACAATTCGAGCAGCCCGACAACCAGCCGCAGGCGGTACACATCAGCACCGGGGCATAACCGCGCCGGTTGATGAAGATCAGACTCTGCTCTTTGCGTTGCAAGCGCTCGTCCAGCGCGGTCAGCATGGCCGGGCTGATACCTTCCTGCAACGGCATGTTGTTGGTATTGATGCAACGCACTTGCGGCAACTGTGCCTGCTCGGCTGCACGTTGGGTTAGCTTGAGCAGCTGGTAACGCCCGCTCTGCGCGTTGTAGTAGCTTTCCAGTGACGGCGTGGCCGATCCCAACACGATAGGCACGCCGCGCTGATTGGCGCGGAAGATGGCCACGTCGCGCGCGGAATAGCGCAGGCCGTCCTGCTGTTTGAACGAGGAGTCATGCTCCTCGTCCACGAGGATCAACCCGAGTTGCGGCAGCGGGGTGAACACCGCGAGACGCGTGCCCAGCACGATGCGCGCCCGACCGGATTGCGCGCGCAACCATTTTCTCGCGCGTTCGCCGTCGTTCAAGCCGCTATGCAAGCTCGCCAACTCGGCGTCGGGGAAGCGGCTGCGAAAATAATTCTCCAGCTGCGGCGTGAGGTTGATCTCGGGCACCAGCAGCAACACCTGTCCGCCGCGCTGTAGCACTTGGTGCATCAAATGCACGTACACCTCGGTCTTCCCGCTGCCGGTGATGCCGTGCAACAGGAAACAGCGGAAACCTTGCGTCTTGGCAACCGCATCTACCGCCTGCCGCTGGGCTTGTGTCAGGGTATGCGCCTCGTTGAACACATGCGCGGCGGGTGCAGCTTCCGTCGTGGCGCTCGGCTCCACCCAGCCCGCCCCAATTAATGCTTTTAGATTGGCCGGCGCACTGGGCGACAGCGCGCGTATCTGCTCGCCGCCTAAGGCGGCGTGCTGCAAAGCTTGCAAGAGGCGCAGCTGCACTACGCGGCGTTTGGGAAATTCGGTCAGATCAAGCGCATGCCCTTGTTCGGTCAGGGCATAACTCAATTCCTGCTTAATCGCGACGGGCTCTTGCGCGCGCAAGCGCGCGGGCAAAGCCGCCATGACAGTCATACCCAGCGGATGATGGTAATAGTCGCTACAGAAACGCAGCAGCGTCAGCAACTCGCAGGGCAGGGGCGGCACATCATCCAGCACCTGCACAACAGATTTAATGCGTTCGACGGCCAACCCGGAGCTTTCAGCCACTTCCATCACGATGCCAACGACATGTTTGCGCCCGAACGGGACGAGTACACGCTGACCGATGTCCACCGACAAATCGGCATCCACTAAATAGTCGAATAGTGTTGACAACGGCACATCTAGCGCGACGCGAACGATGGGCATGTTAATGAATTTTTCTCCGGTAATTTCTATGCAATTTCGCTAATGAGCTTGATGGATATACAGATTTTTTATTATGCACAAATTCTGTGGATAACTATGTGCATAACCCGCCAACAATGCTGCTAACTGCTAATTATATATACTGTTTTTTTCATCTGCTCAAATTCAGAGCACTGAATTATATGTTTATAATCATAATGTTACAAAAAACAACAAAGGCCACAGAGAAATCATCTGTGGCCTTTGGCTGAATCGTTGCGTTGTTTATAACCGCAGCGGATGTCAAGGGGTTTTAATGATATTTTTTGCTCAATTCATGCACGGCCTGAACCAGCGCTGCGGCGTTGTCCGGATTGGTGAATTGCGAAATTCCATGCCCCAGATTGAATACATGACCGCTACCATAACCGTAGCTGGTCAACACTTTTTCCACTTCGTTGCGGATGACTTCCGGCGTGGCGAATAGTACGGTCGGATCGATGTTGCCCTGCAAGGCAACTTTGTGCCCGACCTTCTGGCGCGCTATGCCGATGTCCATAGTCCAATCCAGACCCACCGCATCGCAGCCGATGTCGGCAATGCTTTCGATCCACAAGCCACCGCCCTTGGTGAACACGACAGACGGAATACGCACGCCGTCTTTTTCTTTAATCAGGCCGGCCACAATACGCTGCATATAGGGCAGCGAGAACTCATGGTAAGCCGCATGCGACAGCGCACCGCCCCAGGAGTCGAAAATCATCACGGCTTGCGCGCCCGCTTCGATCTGCGCATTCAGGTAAGCGATCACCGACTGCGCGGTCACTTCCAGAATGTGGTGCATCAGCTTCGGCTCCTTGTACATCAGGGTCTTCACCTTGGCGTAGTCGTCGCTGCCGCCGCCTTCGACCATGTAGCACGACAATGTCCACGGGCTACCGGAGAAACCGATCAACGGCACGCGTCCGTCCAGCGCCTTGCGAATCTGAGAAACGGCATCGGTCACATATTTCAGATCTTTGCCGATGTCAGGCACGCGCAGCGCCTTGATCGCGGCTTCGTCGCGCAAGGGACGCTCGAACTTCGGGCCCTCGCCCTCGGCGAAATACAAACCCAGACCCATCGCATCCGGCACGGTGAGAATGTCGGAGAACAAAATTGCGGCATCCAGAGGAAAACGATCCAACGGCTGCAATGTTACCTCTGTTGCCATGTCTGGGCTCTTGCACAACTCAAGAAAGCTGCCTGCGCGTTTGCGGGTAGCGCAGTATTCCGGCAGGTAACGCCCGGCCTGGCGCATCATCCATACGGGGGTATATTCGGTTGGTTGACGCAACAAGGCGCGCAGGAAGGTGTCGTTTTTTACATTGAAGTTCATGGTGATCCCTAAAGACTAAAGAATTTCACCACAGAGACACTGAGACACAGAGAAAAACAAAACCTTAAATCCAAAACTCATACCCGGCTAATCCAGTTATTCTTTTCTTTGCCGTTGAATCAGTTTTGTTGTTGCCTTTCTCTGTGTCTCTGTGTCTCTGTGTCTCTGTGGTGGTGTTTTATTATCGCGGTAAAACGCTGCTGCCCATCAAATACTCGTCCACCGCACGCGCCGCCTGACGGCCTTCGCGTATCGCCCATACCACCAGCGATTGACCGCGACGCATATCGCCCGCTGCAAAGACTTTCTTCACGTTGGTCTGGTAGCACGTTGTACCTTCGGTGTCGGCTTTGGCATTGCCGCGCGCATCTTTCTCCACACCGAACGCATCCAGCACTTGTGCCAACGGATTGGTGAAGCCCATGGCAAGAAACACGAAATCGGCCTTGAGTTCAAATTCACTACCCGGCACTTCGACCATCTTGCCGTCCTTGAATTCGATACGCACGGCCTTGATGGATTTGAGCACGCCGTTTTCGCCGACGAACTCTTTGGTAGCAATCGCCCAGTCGCGCACGCAACCTTCGTCGTGCGAGCTGGATGTGCGCAATTTGAGCGGCCAGTACGGCCAGGTCAGCGATTTATTCTCCTGGTCCGGCGCGCGCGGCATCACTTCGATCTGCGTAACCGATGCGGCACCGTGACGGTTGGACGTGCCGACGCAGTCGGAGCCGGTATCGCCGCCGCCGATGACGACGACATGCTTGCCATTCACGTTGATCTGGTTCTTGGCATCGCCCGCCACTTCCTTGTTCTGCGGAATCAAAAACTCCAGCGCATAATGCACGCCTTTCAGTTCACGCCCGGGTATGGGCAGGTCGCGCGGCTGTTCCGCACCGCCCGCCAAGATCACTGCATCAAATTTATTTTGCAGGTCTTTCGGGTTGATGTTGGTTATGGCGTCGTTGGCAATGCCTTTGCCGGGCAGCTCTTTGCCCACAAAAACGTTGGTGCGGAACTCGACACCTTCGGCAGCCAGCTGCGCCATGCGCCAATCGATCAGGCGCTTGTCCAGCTTGAAGTCGGGAATGCCGTAGCGCATCAGGCCGCCGATGCGGCTGTTTTTCTCAAACACGGTGACCGTATGACCCGCGCGCGCGAGTTGCTGCGCGGTGGCCAAGCCTGCGGGGCCGGAACCGACCACGGCGACCTTCTTGCCGGATTTCTTTTTCGCGGGCTGGGGTACGACCCAGCCGTTCTCGCCGCCCTTGTCGATGATGGCATGCTCGATGGATTTGATGCCGACCGCTTCGTTGTTGATGTTCAGCGTGCATGCCGCTTCACATGGGGCAGGGCAGATGCGCCCGGTCACTTCGGGGAAGTTGTTGGTGGATTGCAGCACGTCCAGCGCCTGCTTCCAGTTACCGCGATACACCAAGTCGTTCCAGTCGGGGATGATGTTATTGACCGGGCAGCCGTTGTTGCAGAACGGGATGCCGCAATCCATACAGCGCGCGCCCTGCTGCTTGGCCTCAGCATCGCCCAGGTGTGCGACAAACTCGCGATAGTCCTTCAAGCGCTGTTCGACAGGCGCATAGCCTTCGCTGACGCGCTGAAACTCCATGAATCCGGTTGGTTTACCCATGATGAACACCCTTGAAAATTTGATTTTGCGGGATGAAGCGCAAGGAGTCGCGCAGCGAGCGACGAGACATACCGCGTTGGTAGGTGAGGAGCGAGCGAGCACACGACACAGCGATTCGCCCGCAAAACGAATTTGCGAGGGTGTTCATGCGGCCTCCTTCTGTTGCGCCGCTATTTCCAGCAACGCACGGCGGTATTCGGTCGGCATGACCTTTACGAACTTGGGCAGATATTTGCCCCAGTTATCCAGTATCTGCTTGGCGCGTGCACTGCCGGTGAAGCGCAGATGCTTCTCGATCTTGCCGCGCAACGCCGCTTCATCGGCCTTGTTCAAGTGATTAAAATGCACACGGCCATGTGCTTCCAGAGCGCCCATTTCGCTGGCGGCCACTTCTTCCGGCACCGGCTCCAGTTGCACCATCGCCATATTGCAGCGACGCTCGAAAGTGCCGTCTTCGTCCAGCACATAAGCCACGCCGCCGGACATACCCGCCGCGAAGTTACGCCCGGTCTGTCCCAGCACGATCACCATGCCGCCGGTCATGTATTCGCAGCCGTGGTCGCCCAAGCCTTCCACCACCGCCACCGCGCCGGAGTTGCGCACCGCAAAACGTTCGCCGGCGACACCATTGAAATAGCACTCGCCGGAGGTCGCGCCATACAGCACGGTGTTGCCGACGATGATGTTTTCTTCCGCTTTGATTTTGCAGTCTGCGGCCGGTTTTACGATGATGCGCCCACCGCACAAGCCTTTGCCTACATAGTCGTTGCCTTCACCGTTCAACTCGAAACTGATACCGTGCGCGAGGAATGCACCGAAGCTTTGACCCGCTGTACCGTGTAGCTTTACCGTGACGGTATCGGCGGGCAGTCCGGCCTGACCGTAACGCTTGGCGACTTCGTGCGACAGCATGGTGCCGACACTGCGGTTGACGTTGCTGATGTTGGCTTCGATAGTCACTACGCGCTTTGCGTCCAAAGCTTCTTTGGCTTTGGCGATAAGGTCGTTGTCCAACGCCTTGGACAGCTCGTGATCCTGCTCTTCCGTGTGGCGACGCGCCACTTCGGCACCTACTTTAGGTTGGTAGAATATTTTGGAGAAATCCAGTCCCTGCGATTTCCAATGCGCGATGCTTTGCTTCACGTCGAGCAGGTCGCTGCGGCCGATCAAATCGTCGAACTTGCGGATACCCATCTGCGCCATCAACTCGCGCACTTCTTCGGCAACGAAGAAGAAGTAGTTCACCACGTGTTCCGGTTGGCCGGTGAATTTCTTGCGCAGTGCAGGATCTTGCGTGGCTACGCCGACAGGGCAAGTGTTGAGATGGCACTTGCGCATCATGATGCAGCCTTCCACCACCAGCGGTGCAGTGGCAAAACCGAATTCATCTGCACCGAGCAACGCGCCTATCAGCACATCGCGGCCGGTCTTCAACTGGCCGTCCACCTGCAAACCCACGCGGCCGCGCAGCTTGTTCAGCACCAGTGTTTGCTGCGCCTCGGCCAAACCCAATTCCCACGGCGTACCCGCATGCTTGATCGAAGACAGCGGTGAAGCGCCGGTGCCGCCGTCGAAACCGGATACCACGATGTGGTCGGCCTTGGCTTTGGAAACGCCCGCTGCCACCGTACCCACGCCGATCTCGGACACCAGTTTGACCGAAATGGACGCACTCGGATTTGCGTTCTTCAAATCGTGAATGAGTTGCGCCAAGTCTTCGATGGAGTAAATGTCGTGATGCGGCGGCGGCGAAATCAGACCCACGCCCGGCACGGAGAAACGCAGCTTGGCGATGTACTCGCTTACCTTGCCGCCGGGCAATTGTCCTCCCTCGCCGGGCTTCGCGCCCTGCGCCATCTTGATCTGAATCTGGTCGGCGCTGCTCAGGTATTCCGCCGTAACGCCGAAGCGTCCCGAGGCGACCTGCTTGATACGCGAACGCAACGAGTCACCATCCTTCATCACCAGATCCGCTTCGATACGTTTCTTGCCGATGATCTCGGACAGCTTTTCTCCCGCGTGCAACGTGCGGAAGCGGTTGGCATCTTCGCCACCTTCGCCCGTGTTCGACTTGCCGCCGATGCGGTTCATGGCAATCGCCAAGGTCGTATGCGCTTCGGTGGAGATCGAGCCCAGCGACATCGCGCCGGTGGCAAAGCGCTTGACGATCTCTTTCGCAGATTCAACCTCTGCCAATGGCACCGGAGCGCCAACCGACTTGATCTCAAATAATCCCCGCAACGTTTTCAGCTTATGCGCCTGATCGTTGATGAGCTTGGCGTATTCTTTATAGGTATTGGCATTGTTGGTGCGCGTCGCATGTTGCAGCTTGGCGATAGAATCAGGCGTCCACATGTGCTCTTCGCCGCGCGTGCGGAAAGCATATTCCCCACCCGCATCCAACGCGTCCGCCAGCACGGGATCGTTGCCAAATGCGGACAGGTGAGTGCGCACCGCTTCTTCGGCCACTTCGCTTAAACCAATGCCTTCGATCTGCGTCGCCGTACCGGTGAAATAATCAGCCACGAATTCGGCGTTCAGACCGATGGCTTCAAATATCTGCGCGCCGCAATATGACTGGTAAGTCGAGATGCCCATCTTGGACATGACTTTCAGCAAACCTTTATTGATGCCCTTGATGAAACGCTTGTTGGCTTCCTTGGCGTCAATGCCGCCGGGCAACTGGTCGGCAATGGATGCGATGGTGTCGAACGCCAGCCACGGGCAAACAGCTTCCGCACCGTAGCCAGCCAACAATGCAATGTGATGCGTTTCGCGGGCAGAGCCGGTGTCTACCACCAAGCCGGTGCTGGTACGCAAACCGGCACGCACCAAGTGATGGTGCACACCGGAGGTTGCGAGCAGCGCCGGAATCGCCACGCGGTCACGCGCCACTTCACGGTCGGACAAGATCAGAACATTGTAACCGTCGGCCACGGATTTGCTCGCGGCCTTGCGCAAGGCTTTGAGTGCGGCGGCGCAACCCTTGGCGCCCTGCTTGACAGGGTAAGTGATGTCCAGCACCAGCGCTTTGAATTGGCCTTTGGTCGCTTTATGGATGTTGCGCAGCTTTGCGATGTCGTCGTTGGACAACACCGGCTGATGCGCTTCCAGACGCAGCGGCGGATTGGTTTCGTCGATACCCAACAGGTTCGGCTTGGGGCCGATAAAGGTGGTCAGCGACATCACAATCTCTTCGCGGATCGGATCGATCGGCGGGTTTGTTACTTGCGCGAACAACTGCTGGAAGTAGTTGTACAGCACCTTGTTCTTGTTCGACAGCACCGGCAATGCGGCATCGGTACCCATTGAGCCGGTCGCTTCTTCACCCGCTGTCGCCATCGGCGCGATCAGAAACTTCACATCCTCTTGCGTGTAACCGAAGGCTTGCTGAGTATCGAGCAACGATTCCTGCAATTTGGATTTCTCTTTTACTTCCGGCAGATCCGCCATGAAATAGCGCGATTTCTCGATCCACTTGCGATAGGGCTTGGCAGTCGCAAGCTGCGTCTTGAGTTCGGCATCGTCCACGATGCGTCCGGCCTGCATGTCGATGAGGAACATCTTGCCCGGCTGCAAGCGCCATTTCTTTACGATCTTGTTTTGCGGAATTGGCAGCACACCCATTTCGGACGCCATCAACACCACGTCGTCTTCGGTGATGAGGTAACGCGCCGGACGCAAGCCGTTGCGATCCAGCGTCGCACCGATCATGCGACCATCGGTAAACGCCACGGCGGCGGGGCCGTCCCACGGCTCCATCAGAGCGGCGTGATATTCGTAGAAGGCACGACGCTCTTCGTCCATCAGCGGATTGCCTGCCCATGCTTCGGGAATCAACAGCATCATCGCGTGCGGCAGCGAATAACCGCCAGCCACCAGCAACTCTAACGCGTTGTCGAAACAGGCGGAGTCGGATTGACCTTCCACGATCAACGGCCACAATTTTTCCAAATCTTCGCCGAGAAATTTGGACGACATTGCCGCATGGCGCGCAGCCATCCAGTTGACATTGCCGCGCACAGTGTTGATTTCGCCGTTGTGCGCGATCATGCGGAACGGATGCGCCAGATTCCAAGTCGGGAAGGTATTGGTGGAGAAGCGCTGATGCACCAAAGAAAATGCGCTGAGAGCGCGCGGATCTTGCAGATCGAGGAAATATTTGCCTACTTGGTCGGCCAGCAACATGCCCTTGTAAACCACAGTGCGCGAAGACATCGAAGGGATATAGAAGCCCTTGCCCTGCTCCTTGGCCAAAGCGCGTACAGCGTGCTCGACAGTCTTGCGAATCACGAATAATTTACGCTCGAAACCATCCTGATCCTTGGTCTTCTTGCCGCGTCCGATGAATACCTGACGCACCACGGGCTCAACCGCTTTTACGCTGTCGCCGAGACCGCTGCCGTCTACCGGCACATCGCGCCAGCCGATGAGCTGTTGTCCCTCGGCCTCGATTTTTTTCGCGATGATTTTTTCGCAGGCAGCGCGCGCTGCCTCATCGCGCGGCAAGAACAACATACCCACGCCATAGTCTCCGGCTGCAGGTAACTGGATATTGCCCCAAGCCATCTCTTCGCGCAGAAACTTATCCGGGATCTGAATCAGGATTCCCGCACCATCGCCCGCCAGCGGATCTGCGCCTACCGCGCCGCGGTGGGTGAGATTCTCCAATATCTGCAAACCCTGACGCACCATGTCATGGCTTTGTTTTCCCTTGATGTGCGCCACAAAGCCCACACCGCACGCATCGCGCTCTTGGCGCGGATCATATAAACCTTGTTGGGCTGGCAGCCCGTTCTGTACGGACACTTCAGAATTTTCTTGCAACGAAGAATGGCTCACTTTGTTCCTCATTAAATCTCTACGGCAAAATGCGGCGGCACACGCCACCACGTCTAATTTCAAAAGCGAAAGGGCGCGAATGTTACCTTGTCTCGAAGCTGTCAGCAATATCGCCGCAAGGATAGGATTATTTGGATATATTTCGAGCGTTATTGAAGATCAATTTTCTTCCACGGCAAATAAGCGCCGATATTCCCTGATCGCGTAGCGATCCGTCATACCCGCAACGTAATCGGCCACTGCACGCGCATGTTCCAACTCGGCGGCGCGTTGGAATTGCGGCGGCAACAATCTGCGGTCTTCCATAAAGGCTTGGAACAATTCGCTGATGATGCGTTGCGCTTTGGCACTCATTCTCAGAACGAGATAGTGACGGTACAGATGGGTGCGTAAGAATGCTTTGAGTTCGCGATTGAGCTCCAGCATCTGCGCGCTGAATCCCAGCACGGCCGGCGCATTGCGCACATCGTTTACATCCTTGAGCGTTTGCGCGCGAATGTTTTTTTCAGTCTGCGCGATGACGTCGCTCACCAGCGTATTGATCATGCGCCGAATGGTCTCGTGCACGACACGGCGCTCAGCCAATGCGGGGTAGGCCTTGCGCACCTCGTCCAGATGACTCGCAAACAGGCGCACCGAGGCAAGCTGTCCCAGCGTGATCAATCCCGAACGCAGGCCGTCATCTACATCGTGATTGTTGTAGGCGATCTCGTCGGCCAGATTAGCGATCTGCGCTTCCAGCGTCGGGCGCTGATCGTTGAGGAAGCGCTCGCCCACTTCTCCCAACCGGGCCGCATGTTCCAGCGAGCAGTGTTTGAGGATGCCTTCGCGCGTTTCAAAGCACAGGTTCAAACCGTCGAAATCTGCGTAGCGCTCCTCCAGCACATCGACCACGCGCAACGATTGCAAATTATGTTCGAAGCCGCCGTAATCCTGCATGCAGGTATTGAGCGCATCCTGTCCGGCATGGCCGAAGGGCGTGTGCCCCAGATCATGCGCCAATGAGATCGCTTCCACGAGATCTTCATTTAGTTTTAAGCGTCTTGCGATGGAGCGCCCTATCTGCGCCACTTCGATGCTGTGCGTCAGCCGCGTGCGAAACAGATCGCCCTCGTGGTTCACGAACACCTGGGTCTTGTATTCCAGGCGGCGAAAAGCGCTGGAATGGATGATGCGGTCGCGGTCGCGCTGAAACTCGCTCCTGCCCGGCGGGGCATCTTCGTGCACTTTGCGGCCACGGGACAAATGCGGTGTTGCGGCGTAGGGCGCAAGCTCTAGGTCAGACACTGCAAGACTCCAGCGTCTGGCCGAGCAATTCTATTGCCACCTCGTCGGTGATGACGGCTTGGCCCAATGCCTTGAGCAAAATGAAACGTATTTTTCCATCCACAACTTTTTTATCCAGCCCCATCAATTGCATGTATTTTTCAGTTCCCAGGCGAGGGCCTTGGACAGGCAAGCCGGATCTTGTGAACAATTTCTTTGTGCGCTCGACATCCTGTTGCGTCAGCCAGCCCAGCCGGCGAGATAAATCTGCGGCCATGATCGTTCCGGCTGCCACGGCCTCGCCGTGCAGCCAAACACCGTAGCCCATCGCGTTTTCAATGGCATGGCCGAAGGTATGTCCCAAATTCAACAGCGCGCGCTCCCCGCTCTCGCGTTCGTCGGCTCCGACGACTTCAGCTTTGTTCTGACAGCTGCGCACGATGGCGTATTGCAGCGCTTCCGGGTCACGCTGCAGCAGCTTTTCGATGTTTTGCTCCAGCCATTCCAGAAACGGCAGATCGCGGATCAGTCCGTATTTGATGACCTCGGCTATGCCAGCGCGCAGCTCCTTGTCGGACAGGGTATTTAACGTTGCCACATCGGCTATCACCACCTGCGGCTGGTAAAACGCGCCTATCATGTTTTTACCCAAAGGATGATTGATGCCGGTCTTACCGCCCACCGAGGAGTCGACCTGCGCCAGCAACGTGGTGGGAATTTGAATGAACGGAACACCGCGCAGATATGTCGCCGCCGCATATCCGGTCAAATCGCCGATCACCCCGCCGCCTAAAGCGATCAGGGGCGTATTGCGCTCGCATCTGTTGGAAAGCAAAGCGTCATAGATCGTATTGAGCGATTCTGAATTTTTATACTGCTCGCCATCCGGCAACACAATCGACTGAACCTGAATGCCGTTAGCTGCCAGCGTGTTCGACAAACCTTCCAAATACAGCGGTGCAACGGTCGTGTTGCTTACGATCGCCACACGCTTATGCGGAATATGTTTGAGCAACAAATCAATCCGGCGGATCAAATTTTGGCCGATGTGAATTTGATAGCTTCTTTCGGCCAGCCCTACGTTCAATGTTTGCATAGTATGTATTGCTTGTCTGGGTTGATCTTGGGCGCTGATTTTTTTTATCAGGCGCGCTATAAGGATTTGCACACTTTGTTTACCAGTGTGGATGACGTGGTCGGCAACTGCGCTGTAAATCGGGTCGCGCTGCTCGAACAGTTCCTGCAGTCTAGCGCGCGGATTGGCCGTTTGCAGCAAGGGGCGGTTGTGATCGTGGCGCGTGCGCTGCCACAAATCATGCACGCCGCTCTTCAGGTAGATGACGATTCCATTCGCCTGTAACGCTGCGCGATTATCCGGCTTAAGCACTGCACCGCCGCCCGTTGCCAGCACGATATTGTCGAGCTTGACCAAGTCTTGTATGACGCAACTCTCGCGCTGACGAAACCCTTCTTCGCCCTCGACATCGAATATGTGGGATATTTTAACGCCGGTGCGTTTTTGTATTTCCTCATCGCTGTCGATGAACGTTTTACCGAGCTGCTTGGCCAGCATCCTGCCGACCGTTGTTTTGCCCGCCCCCATCATGCCGACTAAAACAATGTTTCCGGATGTGCGTTTTTCTGGTGATGTGTTGGAAATCGTCATGAGCAGAATTGTAGCGGAAATGCGCTGCGTTGATCATTCAGGAAAAACAAAAGCCCGGATAACCGGGCTTTGTGTTGACCTGAAAATATCTCAATTAAGATTCAGGCTGTCTTTCAAAATCTTCGGTGTAATGAAAATCAGCAACTCCTTCTTGGCATCGGTCTTGTTGTTATTTTTAAACAGCCAACCGATAACCCATAAATCGCCCAACAGCGGCACTTTCGATTCTGATTCTGTTGCATCTTGGGTAAAAACTCCACCAATCACAACAGTGCCCCCGTTATCTACCACTACTGTGGTATTAACATTTTTCGTGTTAATGCTAGGCACACCGCCATATATATTTCCAACCGTATCTTGCGATACGGCCAACACCATCGTCACTTTGTCATCCGGTGTAATTTTAGGTGTTACCGTCAGACTCAAAGTTGCGTCTTTGAACGCTATTGAAGGACCGCTAGACGCGCTTCCTGCCACAGCATAGGGTATTTGCACCCCGGACTTAATCGTAGCCGCCATAGAATCTCCCGTCATAACGCGCGGGCTGGCTATCGATTTGGTCGTTCCATCCAGCTCCGATGCAGTCAATTCCATAGTCAATGTTTTTGTAGCCAAGCTGTCAAACAATGACAACGACATGCCGCCGGTACCCGATACAGATCCCGGCAAATTAACGTTCGCGCTGTTTATTTGCCCGTTAACATTATATCCTGTTCCTAGTGCCGCTCCACCTCCGGCCACTACCGCCGGACCTTGCCACCCCAAGCGTCCACCCAATGTCCGGTTGAACGATTTTGTAGCCTCTACAAATCTTGCCTCAATCAACACTTGGCGCACGGGGACATCAAGCTTCTTGATAATTTCCCGGACTTGCGCCAAACGAGAAAGTGTCGCAGTGATATACAGAGTGTTCGTGCGGGTATCAAAAGCGATTTCTTCATTTTTGTTTGTTGTTGCACCCTTGGCCGAATCGGCTGCGGACTCCCCGGTATTGCCGGTTGACGGATTGTGATAACCCGCCAGCACCGTTTTAACGTCTCCAACTTTTGCATAGCTCAACGGGAATGATTCCGTCTGGACTGGCTCCAGCTGACTAATCACGCGTTGCGTGGTCAATGCATCTTTTTGGCGCGCGGCAATCTCATCGCGCGGCGCAACCATGATGACGTTGCCCTCTTTTTGTTGCAACAATCCGCGCGTATCGAGAATGATCTGCAATGCCTGATCCCATGGCACCTCTTTCAAACGCAACGTCAGACTGCCGCTGACGGTATCGCTAATCACCATATTTAGATTGGTAAAGTCGGCAATCACATTCAACGCCTCGCGCGTCGAAATATTCTGGAAATTCAAACTCAGCTTTTCGCCTGCATAAGCTGCATGACTGGCTTTGGCCAACTTGTTGGAATCTTCCACTACCGGCTTAACTTCGATAATAAATTTGTTGTCGGTTTGATAAGCCGCGTATTCCCAAGCGCCCTTGGGTTCAATCACCAACCGCGCATTTTCTCCCTGAGCAAACGCATCGACTAATTGCACGGGCGTGCCAAAATCGACAACATCCAATTTGCGCTGCAAGTTTCTCGGTAGATTTGTTTTGGCAAAATCAACCACCAAGGTTTTGCCTTGCTGCTTGATATCGATGCCCACATTCGCGTCCGACAGATCTATCTGAACGCGTCCCTCGCCATTTTTACCGCGTCTGAAATCAACATCGCGCAAACTATGTGTCTGTGTGCCCGGCTTCGCCTCGGCAAAACGCGCTGTTGTTACCGGCTCTGCACTACCCGTCGCCGCTTTACCCTGTAGCGTAATGAGCAGATTATTCCCGTCAATCTGGGTGTCGTAACTCAGCATCTGACTGAGATTTACAACCAACCGCGTGCGGCCTCCCGCCTGAACGACGTTGACAGTGCGCAGATCGCCTTCGCCAAACTCCTGAGTCGATTTGCCCAAACCATTTTCTGTGTTCGGGAAATCAAATGCGATACGCGGCGGAGTGTTGATGGTAAACGCTGCGGGCTGGTTCGCCAGGGCGTGCTTCAGACCCACTTTAAGTACGAGTTTTCCTTCCGCAGCAGGGCTGGCGGCAAGCGACAGAATGCTATTCGCGTCACCTCCGGCTGTCTCTGCATGAGCGCCAACAGCCCATATTGAGAGGGCTACAATAACTATTCGAAGGATGCTTCGGACTGGGGTAATAAACTGTCTCATATGTACTCCTGATTACTCTACCAACTGTAAACTGCTTTCGCGCTCTGACCAATCGCCAGCACCATCTTGCGCCATCTCTTTTATTTTCATCTCGGTATCGGTTATCGAGATGATTTGCCCGAAATTAAGACCGACATAGTTGCCCGCTTTAACACGATGCAGCTTGCCATCGGATGAACGTATGACCGCATATCCTATTCTGCCTTGCTGCAAGTAGCCGACCATTTTCAAGCTTTCCAATGGAAATTCTTCTAGCTCTTCCTTGGGACGATCCAGATTAGGCTGGTTTTGACCGACATGGCTGGCGTTCTTTAAATCCGCCTTGCGCGGTTTGAACGGGTCTTGTATCGCCGTGGAATTATCGTAGCTGAACGGCTCATACGGCCTTATTTCAGGTGGCGGCTCGACTTTTCCGCGCATATCAGCGCCTGCATTCTTCACAAAGTCGCGCAAGTCCTGAAATTCATCTCCTCCGCATCCGGCCAACATCAAAGACGCGCACATCATCGCGTAAGCGGCTCTCATTTCTTGGCTCCTGATTTCTTCTGGGCGACCAACTCATCTTCATCTAGGTAGCGGTACGTTTTTGCTAAAGCATCCATGCTCAACACTCCGCCCGCACCCGGAGCAATGCTAACTTCATTCAATGTAACGATTCGCGGCAATTGCGAGATATCGCTGCTGAATTTTCCCAAGTCGTCATAGTTTCCAGTCACCTTGATTGTAATCGGCTGCTCGGTAAACACCCCCGTAGCCACTTCCGCCCCCGGACGAAACAAATCGAACTGCAATCCGCGCCCCAAACCCGCTTGGTTGATATCGGTCAATAACGCATCCATTTCTGATTTGCTCGGCAGTTGTTTCAACAATGCGCCGAACGACTGCTGCGTTTCAATCAGTTGTTTTTTGATGATGTCCAGATTGATGGCCTCTTTTTTCTTGACCAAAAAAGTATCCCTCAGTTGCGACTCTTCATGCTTGATCCCCTGCAAACTTTCCCATTGCCCTTGCCAGTCAGCCACCGCACCGATTGCTATAACGGCAACAAATATCACCAAGAAAGCCCCTATCTTGATAGGCCACGGCCAGCTTCCCGGGGTTTTGGGGTCAACATTCTTTAATTCTTCCAACAGATTCATAGCCATCCCTTAGTTCTTTCCGACTAGCTTGGCTGGAGGGGTCGCCGCTGCAACCGCCACTTGCTTGGTCAAGTTAAAATTCAGAGAAAACTCGTTCAATCGCGCCCCGGCAGTTGATGAAGCATGAATTTCCAACAGTGTAGGAGTATCCAACCAAGGTGAGTCTTCGATTGCGCGCATTAAAGTTGAAACGCGCGCATTTGATTGTGCGTATCCAACCAGACTGATTTTATTTCCGGTTTGCTTGATGCTTTTCAAATACACGCCATCCGGCAAAATACGCAGCATTTGATCCATCAAGTGAACAACATCCGAACGCGTGCTTTGCAGGTTTTCAACAACGGTCTTGCGGGCCAATAAAGACTGGGTCTGTTCGCGCAATTTCTTGATTTCGGCGATCTGTTTGTCGAGCACGACAATTTCCTGCTTCAAAAACTCGTTCCGGCGTTCCTGATATGAGATCCGTCCGCTGATCCACGCGTGCACAAAACCGACGATCAATATTCCCAACGCCAACGAGATTGCGCTAAGAATAATAAACTGTAATTGTCGTGCTCGGCGTTTCTCGGCGCGATGGGGCAACAGGTTTACACGTATCATGATGGATCAAACCTCCGCATCGCCAGACCACAGGCAATCATCAATGCAGGCGCATCCATTTGAAGTTGGCGCGGCTTGATCCGGCTCGATAGCGTCATTTGCGCAAAAGGATTTGCCACCAGCGTACTCACCTGTGTGCGCGTCGCAACGGCATCATCCAAACCCGATAACGATGCGCAGCCCCCGGCCAGCACAATGTAATTTACTTCGTTAAACTGCGTAGAGGTAAAAAAGAACTGCAACGCCCGCGTTACTTCGGTCGCCACATTTTCCCGAAAAGGGGTCAGAATCTCGCTTTCATAATTATCGGGCAAACCGCCATTGCGCTTGGCCGCCTCGGCATCCTCGGCAGACAAACCAAATGCATTTTGTATCTGCTGGGTCAATTGCGCTCCCCCGATTTGCTGGTCGCGCATATAAACCGACTGTCCGTTACGCAACACATTCACATTCATCACGTTCGCACCTATGTCCACCAGCGCGATGCACTGATCTATAGCGCCTCCCGGCAGCTGGGTGCGAACCTGCTCAAATGCCGCCTCGGCAGCATAAGGCTCAACATCGACAACAATTGTTTTTAAGTCGGCCGCCTGCGCCGCCGCCACGCGATCTTCCACATTCGCTTTGCGCGATGCCGCCAACAGCACTTCAATCTCTTCCGGGTTGGTGGGCGATACGCCGATCACTTGAAAATCCAGATTGACTTCTTCGAGCGCGAAAGGGATGTATTGATTGGCTTCCGACTCGACTTGAACCTCCAGCTCGTCTTCCCGCAGACCGCTTGGCAGCAATATCTTTTTGCTGATAACTGCTGCGGCCGGCAAAGCCAGACTGACATTTTTAATGCGGGAACCCATGCGTTTCCATGCTTGACGCAAAGCGTCGGAGACTGCATCCAGATTGTTGATATTGCCGTCTGTTACCGCATCTTGCGGCAATGGCTCTATCGTATAACGCTCCACTACATAACCAGACTTCTTGGGTGCTTCGCTTAATTCCACCATTTTGACTGAGGTTGAGCTTATATCCACCCCGATCATGGGTGGCGTAGATGTCCGCAAGAAATCTAGTTGAATATCGAAATTTCCTTTAATCATAGGCTGGTTAGAGCTTTTTCGTACAAAGTGGATTAAATCCTAGCAATAACATCCAACGCTGTAAAGTTTTTTCTTCAACGCCCATTTTATTCAACGTTGAAACCGGCAAGATTGACAGCAGCATTCAAAACACGGAAACTACCGCCTGTGCCGATTTGAATCAGCTTGCGGGGCACGTTAAACATACCAGCTAAAGCGAGTGAACCCGCTCTAGCCCCAAGCTGAACGGGTTTTTTGTTTTGGAGGTTTTTGCGTGGTTTCTTCGGTAGGTATCGTCAGCGCGCAGCGCGCCCAGTTCGACGCACCGCTTCAATTCAAAAGCGGCGCGGTGTTGCCAAGTTACGAGCTGGTGTATGAAACATATGGCAAGTTGAATGCGGACCAGTCCAACGCTATTCTGATCTGTCACGCGTTGTCCGGTCATCATCATGTCGCCGGCTACTACGCCGACGCACCCAAAAATATCGGCTGGTGGGACAACATGGTCGGCCCCGGCAAACCCATCGACACCGACAAATTTTTCGTGGTCGGCCTGAACAACCTCGGCGGCTGTCACGGCTCCACCGGCCCCATCAGCATCAACCCGGACACTGGCAAACCCTACGGCTCCAGCTTTCCCGTCATCACCGTGGAAGACTGGGTGGAATCGCAAGCGCGCCTCGCCGACCGTTTGGGCATCCAACAATTCGCCGCCGTCATCGGCGGCAGCCTAGGCGGCATGCAAGCCCTACAATGGTCGCTGGCTTACCCCGAGCGTGTGCGCCATGTGCTGGCCATCGCCAGCGCGCCGCGCCTCACCGCGCAGAACATCGCATTCAACGATGTGGCGCGCAACGCCATTCTCACCGATCCCGATTTTCACGGCGGCGATTACTATGTGCACGGCGTTGTGCCGACACGCGGCCTGCGTCTAGCGCGCATGCTGGGTCACATCACTTACTTGTCCGACGACGCGATGGCCGACAAATTCGGGCGCGAATTGCGTGCCGAACAATTTAACTACGGCTTTGAAGTCGAATTCGAGATCGAATCGTATCTGCGTTATCAGGGCGACAAATTCGCCGCGTATTTTGACGCCAACACCTATCTGCTAATGACCAAAGCGCTGGACTACTTCGACCCCGCCCATGCTTGCGACGGCGATTTGAACAAAGCCTTCGCGGCGGCGCGCGCCGATTATCTGGTGGTATCGTTTACCACCGACTGGCGTTTTTCGCCGGAACGTTCGCGCGAAATCGTGCGGCCGCTGCTACATAACCGCCGCAACGTAAGCTATGCGGAAATCACCTCCACGCACGGTCACGACTCTTTCCTGATGCCGCATCCGCACTATTTCGACGTGATGCAAGCCTATCTCGACAACATCCACCGGGAGAATGCCGCATGAGTACCCACGCTTTACTTGCCGCGACCCGTCCCGACTTTGCCGCCATTGCCGCATGGATACCGCAGGGCGCTTCGGTGCTCGACCTCGGCTGCGGCGATGGCTCTTTGCTGCAATATCTGAAACGCGAACGCAATGTGCGCGGCTACGGTGTCGAGATCAGCGATGCCGGAATCGTCACCTGCATTCAAAACGGCGTGAACGTGATTCAGAACGATCTGGATTCCGGCCTGAGAGATTTCGAATCCAACTCGTTCGATTACGTGATCCTGTCGCAAACGCTGCAAGCCACGCGCCACACCGAGCCGCTGATGCAGGAAATACTACGCGTGGGGCGCGAAGGCATCGTCAGCTTCCCCAACTTCGGCTACTGGAAAGCGCGTCTCAACGTGCTGCACGGCAACATGCCGATGTCGGAGGAATTGCCCTACCAATGGTATGACACGCCCAATGTGCACCTGTGCACGCTGGATGACTTTGAAACCTTCTGCGCCGACCATCAAGTGCATATTCTGGAAAGACGCGTAATGACCGGCGACAACGAGATTCTCATCCTGCCCAACCTGCTCGGCAGCATGGCGGTATACCGCTTTCAACGCGGCCTTTAAGATGAGCGTCTGGCAACAATTCTTCACCCGCCGCATGCTGATCTGCGTGTTCACCGGATTCTCTTCCGGTCTGCCGCTATACCTGCTGTTCAACCTCGTCCCCGCATGGCTGCGTAGCGAACACGTAGACCTCAAGACCATCGGCCTGTTCGCGCTGATCCAGTTTCCCTACACCTGGAAATTTTTGTGGTCGCCGTTTCTCGACCGCTACGTGTTGCCGATGTTGGGGCGGCGGCGCGGCTGGATGCTGCTCACGCAGATCGGCCTGCTGGCGGTGATCGCCGCGATGGGCGGGTTCTCACCGCAGAGCGACCTGCACACCATCGCCTGGATCGCCACGCTGCTCGCCCTGCTCAGCGCCACGCAGGACATCGTGCTCGATGCATACCGCCGCGAATTGCTGAGCGATGCCGAGCTGGGCTTGGGCAACTCGGTGCATGTGAACGCTTATCGCATCGCCGGACTGATACCCGGCTCGCTGTCGCTGATCCTTGCCGATTTTCTTCCCTGGAGCACAGTGTTCATCGTCACCGCGCTGTTCATGTTGCCCGGCGTGGCGATGACGCTGCTGGTAAAAGAGCCGCACCGCGCCTCACCGCCCAAGACCCTGCGCGAAGCGGTGGTCGAACCCTTCCACGAATTCATTACGCGACGGGGCTGGAACAGCGCGCTGCTGATTTTGGCCTTTCTATTCTTCTACAAACTCGGCGACAGCATGTGTACCGCGCTGGCCACACCGTTTTACATGGACATGGGATTCAGCAAAACCCAGATCGGGCTGATCGCCAAAAACGCCGGGCTGTGGCCCGCTGTGATCGGCGGTCTACTCGGCGGGCTGTGGATGGTGAAGATCGGCATCAACCGCGCGCTGTGGCTGTTCGGCGTGGTGCAGTTGGTATCCATCTTCGGCTTCGCCTGGCTCGCCTCGGTAGGGCACCATGCCGAAATCACCAGCATCGAACTCGCGCAGCTCGCCTTCGTCATCGGCCTCGAAGCCTTGGGCGTGGGGCTGGGCACTGCCGCCTTCGTCGCCTTCATCGCCCGCAGCACCCACCCCGCCTACACCGCCACCCAGTTCGCGCTGTTCACCAGCCTCGCCGCCATGCCGCGCACCTTCGCCAATGCCGCGACCGGCTGGCTGGTGGAGGCGATGGGATGGGGGGGATTTTTCCTGCTATGCGCTGTGCTGGCGGTGCCGGGGATGTTGTTGTTAGTTAAGGTGGCGCCGTGGCGAGAAATACCGAATAACGAGTCAGGCCAATAATTGATGCCGCCCTCAGAAAATTTTACGTGTCATATTCGAGGCAAGCTTTGTATGCGCATCCTTAGTACATTGATCTTGGCTGTAACTATTAGTACCAGCAATTTTGTCTACGCAGAAAAAGTTGAAGGTGCTAGAGGCACTGCGCATGGGTATGGCTCCGATCATGTTTTTTCGCTGAAAGCGCCGACTGGCTGGATTGTAGATACTGAATCTGGAGCACAATCGCGCATTGGCTTGGTCTTCTACCCTGTTGGCAAAGCGTGGGGTAATAGTGAAACAAGAATGTATGCCCAAGCAGTGCCCAAGAGTGCCAACATTCAAACTATTGATCAGCTGGTAAAGTTCACACTTTCGGATCTCCACACACATGGAAGTCCAAACTCCAAGGCAAAATCTGTTGCGAGCCATCAGCTTTCTGATGATCGAATCGCCAAAGTTGTTTTCTACTCGGGAGACCAGTGGGGAAATTTTGAGGCTGTCGGTTACATTGATGAGCAAGATGCCATTAATATTTTTGTTTTAAATGCTCGTAACCGGGATGCTTTTGATGCCGCACTCCCAGTCTTCTACGAAATTCTTGAGTCCTACAAATTTACCAGTTTGCGTTGGTTTCAATAAACCTAGCTCGCGTAGGATGGGTTGAACGAAGTGATACCCATCGTTTTGATTGTTGGGTATCGCTGCGCTCCACCCAACCTACGGTGACGATCACAACGAGTTGTCGTAATCCACCAGCAACGGCGCATGGTCGCTGAAGCGCTGCTCCTTGTAGATGCCCGTCGCCACGGCCTTTGCAGCAATACACGGCGTGGCAATCTGATAGTCAAGACGCCAGCCCACATCCTTCGCCCAAGCCTGTCCGCGATTCGACCACCACGTATAAGCTTCGAGTTCAGGATGCAATTTGCGGAACACGTCGACGAAGCCGACTTCGCTGAATAACTCGGTGAGCCAGGCACGTTCTTCCGGCAAAAAGCCAGAGTTCTTTTTGTTGCCTTTCCAGTTCTTCAAATCTTTTTCGGTGTGGGCGATGTTCCAGTCGCCGCAGACGATAACGTCGCGCCCGCTCTTCATTAGCGCGACCATGTGCGGCATGAAGGCCGCGAGGAATTTGAATTTGACCGCTTGACGCTCTTCGCCGCTGGAGCCGGATGGCAGGTAGAGCGACACCACGCTGAGGTTGCCGAACTGCGCTTCAATATAACGCCCCTCGGCGTCGAATTCGGGGATGCCCAAGCCGACAATGACGTTGTCCGGTTTGGTTTTGCTGTAGATGCCGACGCCGCTGTAGCCTTTCTTTTCCGCATAGTGAAAGTGGCCGTGATAGCCCAAGGGGGCGAGCATATCGGGGGTCATGTCGGCGGCTTGGGCTTTGAGTTCCTGCACGCAGAGGATGTCTGTGTTTTGTTTGCCCAGCCATTCCAGCAGGCCTTTGTTGTAGGCGGAGCGGATGCCGTTTAGGTTTAGTGAAATGATGCGCATGAATTTTCTCGATATATGAATGCGCGCATTATAATGGCGGTACTCTTCAATTTGTTTTTTAAACTTCCTATGCACGCTTACCGCCAAGATTTTATCCGCTTTGCTGTCGCGCAAAATGTTTTGCGCTTCGGCGAGTTTCAAACCAAGGCAGGACGCTTGTCGCCGTATTTTTTTAACTCAGGCTTGTTTCAGGACGGCGCTGCCTTGCGTGAATTGTGCCAGTTCTACGCGCAAGCCATATTCGCCTCAAAGCTCGAATTCGACATGCTGTTCGGCCCGGCCTATAAGGGCATCCCGCTGGTGGCGGGGACTTCGATTGCGCTGTCCGAACAGGGCCACAACGTGCCTTATTGCTTCAACCGCAAGGAAGCCAAAGACCACGGTGAGGGCGGCAACACGGTGGGTGCAAAATTGCAGGGCAAGGTGCTCATCATCGACGATGTAATCTCGGCGGGTACGTCGGTGCGCGAATCCATCGAGTTGATCCGTGCTGCGGGTGCGACACCTTGCGGCGTGGTCATCGCGCTGGATCGCATGGAGCGCGGACAGGGCGAGTTGTCGGCGGTGCAGGAGGTGAAGCGCGATTACGGCTTGCCCGTGATTTCCATCGCGGCACTGGACGATCTGCTGGGATATTTGCAGGGACGCGCCGATTTGGTGCAGAATCTACAGGCTGTTCAAACTTATCGGGATCGTTACGGGGTGCAAAATGCTTAAAGCTAAATTTTTGGGTGTAAGTCTGGTGTTATGCTGTGCTTTCAGTGCCAGCGCCGAAGCAAAGCTGTACAAATGGGTCGACGACAACGGTACGACGCACTACGGCGAAACGATCCCCCCCGAGTACGCCAACAAGGATGCCACCAAGCTCAGCGATAAAGGCCGCGTTGAAAAGCGTATAGAGAAGCTTACCCCGGAAGAACGCCGTGCCCAAGAGGCTGAAGATGCCAAGAAAAATACCGCGCAACAGGCCGCCATTGAAGCCAAGCGCAGGGATTCGGCTTTGTTGAACACCTTTAGCAACGAGAACGAGATTGATCTTTCGCGCGACCGCAGCTTGCAGCAGGTTGAAGCCCGCATCAACAGCATCAATACCATGCTCAAATCAGCTCAGGCTTCTCTCGTCGAGCATCAGAAAGAGCAAGAGGGGTTAGTTAAGCAAGGCAAGAACATTCCTAAATCGTTGCTTGATGATCTTGCAGAAAATGAAGCCCATCTTGCCAAGCTCAATAGTGAGCTTGCCCAAAATGAGCAGGAGCTCGCTAAAGTTAAGGCGCGCTTTGACGCCGATAAATTGCGTTATCGCGAACTTAAAGGCACCGTTTCTTCCGCTTCAAAGAAATAGCATTGCGGCGGGTGCCATCAGAACTTGTCGGTCAGCATGGCACCTGCACCGTAGTCCGGGCTTGATTTGCCCGAGCCGGTGAAGATATATGTTTGCACTTTCCATTTGCTATCAATCTTTCTGTTCAGAAAGACAGTCCATATTTGCTGCGGATCGCCCCATGTCGTGGTCGCCTCGCGGTAGTCGTATATCAGCCCCGTGCTTGTCTGCGCTCCGACCTTTTTGCTAACACCCAAGGATCCGTAAAGCACGTCATTTAATGTGTATCCCGCCGATTGGCCAAAGACCTTGTATCCCAGCGTTCCAAATACGCTGAGACTGTCCATGATTTTATATACGCTGGTTTCGCCTGCGTAGTCGTTCGCCCCGCTGCCCAGCCCTCTGAATTTGTCTGCCGTACCGAATTTCACTTTACCTGTGACGTCGATGACTACACCGCTCCGCTTGGAGTTGACGAGGCTGTAACTCGTCGATGCCAAGATGTCCCCCAGACCCGCATCCGTTCTGACGGCGTTGCTTGTATTCACGACTTGCCCGATGTTCGGTATTACGTTTCCGGGGCCGGTGATACTGATGTAAGGCACGGTCAACTTGAGTATCCAACTCTCTGTTTCGTATTTTCCGGTAACGGGAATGTACGTAACCTCGGTCGCTGTCGGCCCGCCGTATTTGCCTGAACTATAGTCCAGCCCGCTACTCAAGCTGTATGCCCCTTGGGCAGACAGAGCTGGCCGGCTAAATGCCAATAGCGCAAGCAAAGCCGCTGCCGAAGAATACTGTTTATATTTCACTGGACTGATCTGTGATGTTATCAATGCGAATGGTCTGATTGCTCTCGCAAGTCGGAATATTCCGAGTGATCGGACCTGTCAGGCTTGTCGGGACGATCTACATGATCCGCCCTTTCAATGTGTCCTGCGCGCTCGACTCGTTCCGACGAGCCATTGTCGCGCTCTCCGGCGTTGTCGTATTGCACTCTATCTGGAATATCCCTGCTGAATTCGATCCGGTCGGCGACTAGTCTGTGGTCGTTGGCAAAGTGGCCGCTAATTTGTACTGGCTCGTCGGAATTCAGCGCTTTAGCAATCAACGATGGATCAGACACCATGACTTCTACATTTCCAACCTTGATCTGCCCTGTCGAAGTTCCCGCTCCTGCATAGCCTTGCAGATTTACACGCTCTGTTCGCCCATACAGCTCTGCCGACGGGCTGAGGTTGATTGCGCGTGCAGTCAATGTGCCGCCTTCTAACAGTCCTATCGCGCTGATTTCCTGACCTACGCTGAGTCCAGTCACCGTGGCGGCTCTTACCTGCAAGCCATACACATTTATCATGTTGCCGTTGATAGCCGTGATCGGCCCCACCACACTGGATTCTTCTGCCTGGGCGATGCGTTCAATGCGCGAAGCCACAATATCGCCATTCTGTTTGCGCAATCCGCTTACTTTTACAGACTCGCCCTGCTTCAGCGTGCCCTGCTGATCGGGCTTTAAGGTTTTGGACGTGACAATCACAACTTGTCCGAGAACAAACATTTTGCCGCTGCCGACATCCAATTCCGCTATAGGCCCGGCTATCGCATTGACCACGGATATTTTTTTTGCTTGGAGTAGAGCACTACCGTCTTGCGCTTCGATCACCACGACTTGTCCGATGGCAAATTCGTTCGCGTTTGCTGCTGCAGCCGTTGTTATCACCGCTGTCTTAGCATCGTATTCCACCTCCAGACCGTTGACCCAAATACTGCCGAAGCCCGTGATGGTTCCGACAATGCCCGTTCCACCGATTCCTCCCTCGCTCTGGGTATGCCCTGTCCCTCCAATACCGGCCTTGTTTGCCATGATGCCGGTTCCACCGATTCCTCTTTCTCTGGCAATTCCTTCTTTACCCGTGCTGTTGCCCGTTCCGCCCACACCGCTTTCAGGCGCTGAATGTCCTGTCCCGCCTATGCCTTGATTGACCTTCTCCGCCCATAGAATCGTAGGCTGAAGCAACATCAACAACGTCGCAAAAATTGCCAGCAGTTTACAGAATCGGCTATTCACTTTGAGACCTTCTCTTCCACACTAAAATAATAAACGCCAAAATTAATGCGCTGATTCGCATCCGGTTTTGCTACATCAAGTTCTTGCAATACCTTGGCTCGCTTATTTACTGCAACCAAAGCTTGCATCCCCAGCTTTTTGGATAATTCCGCCAATTCAGCCATAGACTCTGGCGACAGTTTGTCGTAGTACACGCTCCTATCGAGAAAGGCCGGTTTTTGTCCCAACAGGTTATGGGCGCCTGCCGCAATGTGATCGCGCAGATTTTGCCCGAAGTAATAGGCTTTTTCGTCGTAGCCATTTTCCGGAATGAAAGCATCGGTGTTCAAACACACGCGATCTTGTTCATCGATATGCGCAACACCGATCCTTAACCATTCGTCCAATATCACGCGGGAGCGAATATCTTTGCTGACCGAACTGACCAGACTTTCAAACGATTTGGCTCCGCCTTCACTGGCTTGTCGCGGCAACGGAATATGATGCCCGTTTTCATCCAGATACAGATCGTTGCTGGTCCATAGCGCGGCTAACTTTGCACCCAACGAAATTGTAAGCGGCGCGGCTTGTTCTTGCTGACTTTCTTCTCCCAATCTTTTTACATCTTTGCGATGTACGCCGCTTAACAAACTGATGCGGCTATCCGTTTGCGGCTTCCCGTTCAAAATAAACTCTTCTCTCGCCACTTCCACATATATGGATTTCAGCAGATTGGATAAAAACGGGTAGGTGATTCCGTTGACTAAAAGCAATTTGATTAGCGGACGCAACAAGCGTCGCAACGCTGCGATCAGAGCAGGCGATGGAACATGGGAACCGATTTTGGGTGAAGTATCTGTGCTCACGCCAAGAATATTAACACGTTGTGTGAATAAATCACACAAAATGCTTTACAACCGTTTTTTTCTCCGGTAGCATCTTTTTGTCGTGGGAATATTTCACACAAACAAGTTCGACAACTATTGAAGGAGGCTTTATGCGAGTGTTTTATCCAATTTCAGCCAGAATTTCAGATTTTACCGACGATGGTGACGGGAGACCGTCTGCGGGGATGATGTTGTGGAGCGTACTTTGTATGGCTTTGCTGACGCTGGTGGTGCTGGCTCTCCCTTTATTTGAAAAAGGGGCGGCGAACCAACAACATGAGCTTTATTCAAGTGATCGTGTCGGTCATGTAGTGCATATCCGCGCCACGCACGCAAAACACTGCATAGACAAATCGCGAACCAGCAAATCAACCGTGCAGGACTACATCAATGCGCATCAGTGTGCGCTAAACATATCCTGTTTCGGGGCGGTCAAGGCAAATCAGCTGTCGGTTGTGCCAGCAAAATCGAAAGCAGGCGGCGATCTGTATCTCTGATACGCGTGACCATCAGATTCAGGAACGCTTTGGCAAAACTGGCTTGCAGCCCATCGCTTGCATGTTGCAGTGATCCGCCCTCGATCATGATCAGGCGCATGTCCGTAATCGCCCTGACCGTGGCCAAACGCAAATGTTTTGCCTCATCTAGATAGGCAATTTCGCCAAAACAACTTCCCGCATGCATGCGCGTAAGCTCCACATCGCTCTTGGTAACCCGCGCTTCACCATCGACCATAACAAATAGGCTGCTGCTGACTTCGCCTTCGCGCACGATGTATTCACCCGCTTTTCTGTTTTGCCATTGGCTGATACCGACGGTTTCCCATATTTCGTTGTCGGAAAAATTGGCAAAAAATGCAAGGTTGCGCAAAACATCGAAATGCGCGGAATCAAACCGCACATCTTCGGGTCTTTCCACCCCGGGCAAGGCTGCCGCAAGATCGTCGCAAAACGCTTTCCATGAGTTGTAGCGCATTGCTCTGTCGCGATGCATGGCACGGTGCACCGCAAAGCGCAATGGCGACGGAATATCGCGGCGGCGCTTCTCCAAAGGCAGCGCTTCTTCATGCAGCTTTTGATAGATCATTTCATCGTACGACTTGGCCGTGAACGGCAGCATGCCGGTAAGGAGCTGGTAAGCCATGACGCCGACCGCATAGACATCGGACTGCATGGAGGGACGCTCCTGCATAAACAATTCCGGCGGCATAAACGGCAATGTTCCGACCATATCGACCTGCGTCGTATCGGAGTTAAACAGAAACGCAGCCCCGAAATCCGACACCTTTACAGTGCCGTTTTCTCCCAGCAACACGTTGCTTGGCTTGATGTCGCGGTGAAGAATGCCCATCTTGTGGGAATAGTCCAAGGCGTTGCACACCTTGTACAAAATGTCGATCAAGCGATTAATCGGCAGCAGTTTGTCGAAGGAAGCATGTTGTTTAAGTGTTCCCCCCGGCACATATTCCATCACCATATAATCGAATTCATCGGTACTGCAAGCTTCAAAAATCTGCACTATAAAGGGATGTTGCAACTTGCCCGCCAAGCGGGTTTCGTTCAGCCACATCTTGCGATTGCGGATGCCTTCTTGCGGATTATCCAGAAAGCCTGAGCGCGTGAGTTTAAGCGCCACTTCGCGTTGCAGATAAGTATCGAAGGCCAGATGAACCTCGCCTGCCGCGCCGCGTCCCAACTCCTTACGCATCTCAAAGCGCAGGCGGAAATTGTCGATCTGATCAACCATGCATGCTCACGGGTAAAGCCACAGGATTCGTGCCATCACAATGCTTCGAAACGGTCTGCCGCCGGGTCGAAACGCAATAACTGACCATGCTCGATATCGAAATACCAGCCGTGCAATGTCAACGTACCGCCTTCTACCCGTTCCCGCACCCATGAAAAAGTCATCAGATTTTTCAACGAAACCAATATTGCGCGCTGCTCACAGGCATGAAGCTTTTCTTCAAGCGACGCGTCCGGCATCTCTGCCATCACGCTGGCGCGCGCGCTCTCCGCCAGACACATCCAGTCGGCCATGTAAGAATCGGGGTTGCTTACCCCGCCGGTTTTAACCAGCGTATTGATACCGCCGCAATGGGCGTGACCCAGAACAATGATGTGTTCCACCACGAGGATGCGTATCGCATATTCGATAGCTGCGGTTGTACCGTGATGCCCGGCACGATCTTCAGAAGGAGGAACAAGATTGGCCACATTGCGAATAACAAACAGGTCACCCGGCGCGCAATCCAGTACCAAGGCGGGATCCACGCGCGAATCACAACAGGAAATGACTAACGTTTTAGGCGTCTGACCTTCTTTCACAAGCTGCTGATAAAGACTGTCATTGCGCTCGAAGTGTCGCTCCCGAAAGCGCTGGAAACCTTCGACGAGATTATGCGGAATCGAGTTCATAACCCCGTGAGAAGCCGCTGCGCTTCGCGGTATTTATCGGCCGTTTTCTGCAACACATCTACCGGCACGCGGGGTGCGGGTGCCTGTTTATTCCAGCCGGAAGACTCCAGCCAATCACGCACGAACTGTTTGTCGTAGCTCGGCGGATTGCTGCCGACCTGGTACTGATCGGCGGGCCAAAAGCGCGACGAATCCGGCGTCAGTGCCTCATCGATCAAATACAGCGTACCTGCGGCATCCACGCCGAATTCGAACTTCGTATCGGCGATGATGATGCCCTTGCTCGCCGCGTAATCTGCGGCCTGAATATAAAGCGCCAAGGTGGCATTTTTCACTTTTTCCGCGCGTGCTGCGCCCAACAGTTTTTTGGCTTCTTCAAACGAAATATTTTCGTCATGCTCACCCACAGCGGCCTTGGTCGAAGGAGTGAACAGCGGCTGCGGCAATTTCTGCGCTTCCTGCATTCCTGCGGGCAACTGGATACCGCACACGGCGCCGGTCTTTTTGTAATCTTTCCAGCCGGAACCCACCAGATAACCGCGCACGATCGCCTCGATAGGCAAAGGCTTGAGCCTCTTGGTGACAAAAGAGCGTCCGCGCACTTGCGCGCGATCCGCATCGTTTTTCACCACCGATTCAGGATCGATGCCGGACAAATGGTTGGGGATGATGTGTGCCAATTTCTTGAACCAAAAATTGGACACTGCCGTGAGAACCTCGCCTTTTCCGGGAATAGGATCGGGCAGGATCACATCGAAAGCCGACAGACGATCCGTCTGCACTATCAGCAAATGATCCTCATCCACTTCATACAGATCGCGCACCTTGCCACGATGCAAAAATTTCAGGCTGGTTAAATTGGATTCGTGCAACGCAGACATGGGAACCTCGAAATACAAACCATGCGGCAAGGGCAGAGCCCAAGCTGCAAATTATGCCAATGCCGGCAGAATCGTCGCCGCAATCTGCTCGGCCTGTTTTTTGCGATACTCAACCAGCTTTTGCGCTAGCTGTGCATCGTTTAGCGCGAGCATGGAAACGGCGAATAATCCGGCATTCGCCGCCCCGGCTTCACCGATGGCAAACGTCGCCACCGGAATCCCCTTGGGCATCTGCACAATAGACAGCAACGAGTCCATACCTTTGAGATATTTGGAAGGAATCGGCACGCCCAGCACGGGCAATGTGGTCTTACCGGCGATCACCCCGGCAAGATGAGCCGCCCCGCCCGCACCCGCAATGAAACACTGCACGCCTTGTGCTTGCATTTCCTTAATGTAGTCGAATAGCAAATCCGGTGAACGGTGCGCCGAGATGACTCGCGCATCGAACGCCACGCCGAAATCCTGCAAGGCACGCGCTGCCTGTTGCATGATCTCCCAGTCATTGCTGCTGCCCATCACGATGGAAACTAAAGGTTTGCTCATCAGTCTTCCTTGCAATTTTTGCTCTCTCTTCGCTTCCTCTCCCGCGTGCGGGAGAGGAAGCGAAGAAGCACTACGCGAATTATTAAATCACCGATGTAAAAATGCCCCCGATTGAACGGGGGCGTTGGCCGTTATCAGGCACCTTTGTGGTAACCCACCACACGCTCGACTTCGTTCTTCGAGCCCATAATTACAGGCACGCGCTGATGCAATCCGGTAGGTTTCAATTCCATGATGCGCTCGCGTCCGGTAGAACACATGCCGCCCGCCTGTTCGACGATGAAAGACATCGGGTTGGCTTCGTACATCAAGCGCAGCTTGCCAGCTTTGCCCGGCTCTTTGGTGTCGAACGGATACATAAAGATACCGCCGCGCACCAGAATACGGTGCACTTCGGCAACCATAGAAGCAACCCAGCGCATGTTGAAATTCTTTTCGCGGCCGCCGTCTTTGCCCTTGACGCATTCTTCCACGTAACGCTGCACCGGAGCTTCCCAGTAGCGACGGTTGGACATATTGATCGCAAATTCTTGCGTGTCGGCCGGGATCATCATCTTCGGATGGGTCAGCATAAACTCGCCGATATCGTTGTCCAGCGTAAAGCCGTTCACGCCGTTGCCGGTGGTGATAACAAGCATAGTGGACGGGCCATACAGCGCATAGCCTGCACACACTTGTTTGGTGCCTGGCTGCATGAAGTCGGCAGCAGTCGGATTGGCGACACCTTCAGGGCAACGCAGAATCGAGAAAATGGTACCGACGGAAATATTTACGTCGATGTTAGACGAACCGTCCAGCGGGTCAAACGTCAGCAGGTATTTGCCTTTTGGGTATTTTGCGGGAATTGAATATATCTCATCCATTTCTTCCGAAGCCATCGCAGCCAAGTGCCCACCCCATTCGTTCTCCGCAATGAAGATGTCGTTGGTGATCACGTCCAGTTTCTTCTGCGTCTCGCCTTGAATATTTTCGCTACCGGCGCTGCCCAGCACGCCGATCAATGCGCCCTTGTTAACGGCATGAGCAATCTTTTTGCACGCGATGGTGATGTCACCTACCAGATCAGTGAAATCGCCTGACGCGCCTGGAATGTGGCGCTCTTCTTCGATAATAAATTGAATCAAATTTTTGCTCATGCTGCCCTCTCCCGATTGATTAAAATTTGTAGCCTGCGAATTTTACCCGTTTTCGCTTCTGCTCTCTATGCCTGATTACTTAACCAGCGACATAAACAATTGCGGCAACCGTTCCGGCAGACGCGCGATATTGTCTATCACCGCATAGTTTTTTCCGAATATATCCGTCACATACTCGTCCGCCTTGGGATCGAGATTGATGCAGTAGGTGTAAATGCCCTCCTGATCCAGCTCGCGCACTGCGATGCGCGCATCCTCTATCAAAAGACGAGAATCGCTGGTGTCGATGTCGGCTGGTTCTCCGTCGGTCAGCACCAGCAACAGCTTCTTGTCCGCCTGCTGATGGCCGAGATAATGTCCGGCATGGCGAATCGCCGCGCCCATGCGCGTGGAATAGTTCGCCTCCATGCCCGCCAGACGAGCTTTTACATCATCGCTCCACGGCTCCCTGTAACCCTTAAAGTGCGAGAAACGCACATTGTGGCGCGTGTCGGAATGAAAGCCGCCTATCGCCAACGGATCGCCCATCTGATCCACCGCCCATGCCAGCAACGACACGGCTTCCTGGCTCAATTCGAGCTTGCTTTGCGTGCAGCCATCCGGCACATCACCTAATGATGCTGAAAGATCGAGCAACAAGGAAACAGCCACGCTACGCCCGTCGTTGCGGTGACTCATATTAATGCGCGTGTCGGGCTGCGCGCCGCTCTTGAAATCGATCAATGAACGCAGTGCCACGTCCAGATCCAGTTCTGCACCTTCCTCCTGGTAGCGGATGCGCACCTTGTTTTGCGGCTTGAGCAGATCGATGATCTTCTTCAACCGTTTGGCCAGCGCATTGTGCTTGGACAACAATTGGTCGATGTGAGCCGCATTACCTTTGGGCTGCAAGTGCTCGTACACGCTCACCCAATCCGGGCGGTAATGCTCCGCGCTGTAATCCCATTCAGGATACAAGCGTGGAGGCACTTTGAACTCGTCCTCGGACTCAGCCGGCTGACGCGGACGCTCTTCAAAAGTTTCCTCGTCTCCTTCCTCGATGAACAACCACATCATGCGGTTATCGTCGCGGTAATCGATCTCGGTATCATCAAAATATATTTTTCCTGATGAATCGCTGGAAACTTTGGTTTCCGTAATGAATTTAACGCCGAGAATCTGAATATCGGGAGTACGCGTTCCCCCCTTTGCCATGATTTCATTGAACAGCGCCACATACTTCAGAATCACCGGATTTTTGTAAGAATGCGCCGGGTCGAGCAGTGCGCGCGACAATATGGCCAGACGATGGCGAATGTAAGATACGCCTTCTTTCTGCTCGATTTCTTCCTGGGAAACAGGGTGCAGCTTGCACCACAGCGAACGCAGGCCGGGAAATTCCTGCATCGCAAGATATTCCACGCGCGCATCTTCGAACACCTCCACCGCCATACGTTGGAACGGGCTGAGGTTATCGGCGATCAGCGGCGTCGTCCAGCGCCGGTGTGCGCTAAGGTGAGCTAGCAACGCACGATAACGATCTATACCGCGCACCCCATTGGGCAGGTCGTCATACACATCCGGCAGATGCAAGCCTTGCTCATTCATATACGGGATCGGTTTGCGTATCTCGTCGAATGCCAGGGAGTAGGGCACAAATTGCGCATCGTTTTGCCATAAACCGCGCAGATACAAATCCAGCTTGCGCTCGCTGTCTGTGAACAGTGTGCCATGGCGTTCGCGCTGCATCACAGCGCGACTATCGGCGGATTTCAGCTGGAAAAATTCCTGCTGTCGGTCAGGATCGTTGGGATAAGCCAACACACCGTAATCCACCCAGTTTTTAATTCCCCCAAGTGAAATCTGACTTAGCAGATGCGGCACGCTATCCAGAAAATCCGGCAGACACGGGCTGGTATACATCGAGTCAATGCCGTGTACTTTCGGGCTGGTGCGAATAGCTGTTTGCACTACCAGATTAAGATACTCGGTGAAAAGTTTGCGGCTGTCCAATGCGCGTGCTGCAGCACCCAGACTTTGGAGGAAATTGGGTATCGCTTTGCTGTTGGGCGATTTGGCGAGGGTGCGCGTGAACGTAACAATTTCTTCGATCACATCTTCGCCCAGTATCGCGGCAACTTGCGGGATTTCTTCCAGAAACACCAGCACCGGCTCTTCGCCGCGCCCGGTGCGATTGACGTCATTCGCCCCCTCGATATAGGCATTGAGGCCTGCCGCACTAAGGTGCTTGCGCGCATCCGCCATGCAATCGTCAAACACGCTTTGCACGCGTTTGAAATTACATTGCAGTTTTTGCCGCTCTTCGGAAGTCGCCGTCATTTTGTTTACGCCGCAAACACCGCATCAATAGCGTGATCCAGCGTGTCGCGAATATCCGCATCGTCGGTGATCGGACGCACCAGCGCCATACGGCACGCATCGCGCGGCGCGATACCCTGCTTGATAAGCGTTGCCGCATACACCAGCAAACGCGTCGAGATGCCTTCATCCAGACCGTGACCCTTCAGGTTGCGCGCGGTTTCACCGATTTTCACCAGCTTGGCCGAGATATCGGCACCGATGCCGGTTTCTTTGCTCACGATGCCGACTTCGACTTCCGCTTGCGCGTAGTCGAATTCCAATCCGGCAAAGCGCTGTTTGGTGGATTGCTTCAGATCTTTCATCAGACTCTGATAACCTGGGTTATACGAAATCACCAACTGAAAATCCGGATGCGCCTGAACCAGCTCGCCCTTTTTATCCAGCGGCAAAGCGCGGCGGTGGTCGGTCAGCGGGTGGATCACCACGGTGGTATCCTGACGTGCCTCGACGATCTCGTCCAGATAGCAAATCGCGCCATAGCGCGCCGCCAGCGTGAGCGGGCCATCCAGCCAGCGTGTGCCGTTGGCATCCAGTAAATAGCGCCCGACCAAGTCGGACGCGGTCATGTCTTCGTTGCACGCCACGGTGATCAGCGGCTTGCCCAGCTTCCATGCCATATGCTCGACGAAACGCGATTTACCGCATCCCGTTGGGCCTTTCAGCATGATCGGCAAACGCGCGGCATAGGCGGCTTCGTACAGTGCCACTTCATTGCTCTGTGCTTGATAAAAAGGTTCTTGCGTAATGCTATATTGCTTGATGTCGAACGTGTCGCTCATGCTGTTCTCCATATTTTAGAGGCTTGGTTTAGCTACAGATAAACACGGATGCACACGGATATAAATCCATTCTGCCTCTCTTCATCTGTGTAAATCCGTGTTCATCCGTGACTAATGTTTTTGTTGTTTTTACTAAAACAATCGGGGTTAAAAAACCCCTGCAAGAATCTCCGGCAGGGGCTTTTCTTAACTAAGCGTTCGTCTTACTTGTGAACGCCCAGCTTTTGACGCCAGCCCGGGAAAATCTTGTCGGCATCATTCGGGAACGACTCGAATGCGCGAGCGAATTCTTTGTGCTCTTTCGCGTATTCGATTGGGTCGGAACCGGCTTTCCAGCACTCGTACGATTGACGCAGTGAGATCGCGCCCGCTGCCGGAGAATCGATATGACCGTATGCGCCACCACCCGAAGTATTGATCACGTTACCGTGGCCCAGATTTTCGAAGAATCCTGGCAAACGCAACGCATTCATGCCGCCGGAGATGATAGAAGTGGTGGGCTTCATACCGTACCATTTCTGGTAGTAAATCGGGCCTTGGCACTCGTCACGTTCCAGCATGTAGCAAATATTCTTGTCAGAATGTTCGCCTTCCATTTTGCCGTACCCCATCGTGCCGACGTGGATACCGGAAGCACCTTGCAGACGGGATATCTTGGCCAGCACAAACGCAGTGTAACCACGTTTTGCAGAAGGAGAAGTGATCATCCCGTGACCGGCGCGGTGATAGTGAAGGTATTGGGCAGGATACTGACGGCGAGCAGTGGTGAGCATGCCGGGGCCACCAACAAAAGCGTCGACTAGAAATGCCACTTTGTCTGCATCCGGGCCGAATGTTTCCAGAATGAAATCGGCACGAGCACACATTTCATAGTGATCGTCCGCAGTGATGTTGGCGGAGAAAATTTTGGCCTGACCGGTTTCATCCTGGGCTCGTTTCATTGCATCATAGACCAATGGATAAACTTTTTTAGCCGGGCAGAACACCTGATTGCCTTGCGGTTCATCGTTCTTGATGAAGTCGCCGCCCAACCAGAACTGATAGGCAGCTTTGGCAAATGGCTCAGGACGCAGACCCAGTTTGGGCTTGATGATGGTACCGGCGATGTAACCGCCATCTTTCATCGGGCGACCCAGGATGCGCCACAAGTCGCTGATGTCCCTGGACGGACCATCGAACAACTGAAGGCAGCGTCTTGGGAAATAAATGTCATGAATCTTGCCGTGCTCAACGTCGCCCATACCTTGGTTATTACCAATGATCAGGGTCAGTACCGAGACTATCATCATGCGGCCGTCAGTGATGTTGCGGTCGAACAGGTCGATCGGATATGCGATGCGCATATCTTCGGTGGCTTCGTCTATGTAATAGACCAGCGCGTCGACACCCTTGGTAAAATCGTCTGTGGTACTCACTTCCACGTTGGTACCAGTAGAGGATTCGGCTGCGAAATGCGCTGCCGTTTCCAGATAGCCGTAACCGGCCTTGGGTTTCATCTTGTAGGCTACCAGAATGTGATTCTCACCCTTGATAAGGTCGGCTTCTTTAAGGTCTAGGTTTGTATAACGCGATGACTGATCCATGCTTCCTCCTGATTGGTGAACAATATTTGATACAACGTGGCGAACTATAAATTCGACGGACTATAAATAACAGTCAAATTTTTTTATCGGAATCATAAGCAATGCTTATGACAAATAGCTACAATAGGGACACTATGCTGCATCTCACCCTACGTCAACTTCAAGTCTTTGCCTCCGTTGCACGGCATTTAAACCACTCCCGTGCAGCCGAGGAATTGTACCTGAGTCAGCCCGCCGTTTCCATGCAGATTAAGCAATTGGAACAAAACGTCGACTTGCCCCTATTCGAACAAGTCGGAAAACAGCTGCACCTGACCGAGGCAGGGCGTGAAATGCTGCACTACAGCCTGAGCATCACCCAGCAACTGGCCGAAATGGAGGAGGTGTTCAATGCCATGAAAGGGCTGGAGCACGGCCATCTCAACATCTCCGTGGTCAGCACCGCCAATTACTTCATGCCGCAACTTTTGGCCAAATTCATTCAAGCCCATCCCAAAATTCAAGTCAGCCTGCACGTCGCCAACCGCGATGCGGTCATTAAACAGCTTACCGAGAATGTCGCCGACCTCGCCATCATGGGCCAGCCACCGGAAGGCACCGAAATGCTGGCCGAGGTGTTTATGCAAAATCCGCTGGTGGTGATCGCCGCACCCGCACATCCGCTGGCGCGCTCAAAAAAGATACAAGCCAAACAATTAGCCAAAGAAACTTTTTTGCTGCGCGAACAAGGCTCCGGCACGCGCGGCGTGGTCGAGCGTTTCTTCGCCAGCCATCGCCTGCCCTTGCCCGCACACATGTCGATGGACACCAACGAGGCCATCAAACAATCGGTACAGGCGGGTATAGGCCTCGGCATCATCTCGCGTCACGGCATCGAATTGGAACTGGAAACCAAGCGGCTCGTGGTGCTCGACGTAGAATACTTCCCCATCATGCGCCACTGGCATATCGTGTATCGCAAAGACAAACGCCCTTCAGTTGCCGCACAGGAATTTGAACGCTTTTTGTTAAACGAATCGCAAAGCTTGATGCAGCACAGTGGGGTTTCTCCGGCAGGCAAAAAGAAAAAGTGACGTTTCTAAATTTTCAAACCAGCCATTCACTATAGACAAGTTTGACCCAGAGCGGCTAGTCCGCTCCTCGGCCAGAGCGGGCCCTCGATGCAGCTCTTTTATGCTTCCGCTATCGCGCCAGTAGCGGACGGTTGAGTAATGCACTAAATCTCGGACACACTCGTTATTGAATTTCAAAGTTCATGTGTTTCAACACACTTTCAACTTCTGTCTTTAAATGACTTTCAAGTTCATAGTCGCCTTCAAATTCAAATCGCAAATCATTTGCATAGTCCGATTTGACAGGCTGTTGCCCGGCAGCCAATTTCTTTCGCAACAATATGCATGGCTTAATGTTGCCCCGTGCATAGCCATACTCATACAGAACATTTGCATTGTTATCGGTAATGTCAGCAATAAAGATGTCGCATGTTTGAATTTTATTGAGGATGTCGGTAATCATGTCGTGCGTTGGTGAATGGTTACGCATGATCGGGTGATATATCAAATTCAAGCGTGGATTTGCTTGCTTAATGGTTTCAACAGCTTTGCCAAGCGCTTTGTTATAGGAGTTAACCTCCTGATCTGAGTAATAAGGCATCGCCATAAATATCTTTATTTGCGACCCATGTACTTTGTTGAAAACATCGATCAGGCTACCGGCATCTACTTCTTTAATTTCATCAATATGATTTCTCAACACCCAATTTTTAAATGCGCAAATGAGAACAAGATCGTCATTGCCACTCTTGAAGGCGTAGTGCAAAAAAGCAATCAGAAGCCCAATTTCGTTACACGCTTTCAGTCTTGGCTCTTGGCTGTATACCGTATTTACGATTGCTAGTTTTTGCTTAAGAGATTTAATGGTATCTGCTTCAGCGATGAGATGATGATCGGCCAAAAAGGTTAAAGCCCGTATCAAAATTGTGAACAAGCCTTTATCAAACAAATGTCCCAGTGAGCTTAAATAGTCCTTGTCGATTTCAGGACGCAGTTTTTTAGCCTTTAAATACGTCCAGCCAAAGTTGGCAACAAGCTCATCGTCAGTAAATCGATGAGGGTGTAAGAAGTTTTGTGTAAACGGTCATTAGGCAGGAAACTGCCATACCTTCAAAGAGGAGCGAACATGACCGTAGCAAAGAAAGCAGCAATGCA
>WSYA01000093.1 GCA_009773615.1 Gallionellaceae bacterium | reverse complement strand
AAAAATGTTGCACTTGGTTTTTGAGCGCGCCGATGGAATGCGAGCTTGAGTTGTTCTTTTGTCCAGCGGGTTGTGACCATGATGTCCTTCGGCACTTCGATAACTTCCGATGCCTTCTCCCCCAAGTTGAGTTGCGATACCACCAGTTTAGCCGCATATTTGATCATTGGCGGCTTATGTTGATGCATGTCGTGCCGTAGCGTCACGGATTCTCCTCCGAGGCTGGATGGGGGTGATTCTTTATTCGGAATTGCCCAAAACTACTTGTCTGTAGTAACCTCAGCTATATGCAACTTAACGTATTGATAACCGCAGCCTATAACTACTGACCGTGGCCGAGACCCCGCCGAAACATTTACGTTTAGACAACTTCATCGCCAACCTTCCGTGTATGGCGTTTCAGTTGGTGCTCGACCGCAACAATTCCTTTTCTTTCTCTTATATCGGTGACGGCAGCACGGCGCTGCTCGGCATCGCCCCTGCGGATCTTGCAGCGGACATCAATTTGTTCCTGAATTTGATCCACCCGGAGGACAGCCCCGCTTTCATCGAAAGCATGCGTCATTCCGCACAAAACCTCGCTTTCTGGAGCTGGGAAGGCCGCGTCATTCTTGCCGATGGCGAGCTGAAGTGGCTGACGCTGGGGTCGTCCCCGCAGGCCCGCCCCGACGGCAAGATTGAATGGGAAGGTCTGGTGGTTAACGTGACCCAGACCAAGCTGGATGAGCTCGAATTGGTGCGTTCGCAGCAGCAATTGCGCGAGTTTTCCTCGCACATACAGGATGCCAAGGAACAGGAGCGCTTGCGCATTGCGCGCGAGGTGCATGACGAGATCGGCGGCCTGCTTACGGCCATTAAGATGGACTTGGCCTGGATGAAAGAGCGCTTGCCCAAGACCAAAAAGGTACTCACCGATAAAGCCACGACTATCGAGAATCTGGTGGACAAGGCTATGACCGCTGCGCGCAACTTGGCGCACAGTCTGCGTCCGGGCTATCTCGACAGTTTCGGCATCGTCGCTGCCATCGAAATGGAAGCCTGTGAATTTGAGCAGCGCACCGGTATCAAGTGTTTGCTTACGCACAACGATGAAGAAATGGAACTCGATCTTCATCCCGATGTTTCTATCGCCATTTTCCGTATTTTTCAGGAGTCGCTGACCAATATCATGAAGCATGCGCAGGCCAGCGAAGTAAGAATGCTCATCCAGAACAGTCCGCAGAATATCGAGCTGACTATCAGCGACAACGGGCGAGGCTTCAGCCACGATGCGCGTCTCAAGCCAAGATCGTTCGGTCTGCGCGGCATTCAGGAGCGGGTGGCGCACTTTGGTGGACAAGTCAGCTTTGCCAGCGCACCCGGGCAGGGTACGACCGTGTCGGTTACTGTTCCGCACATTCCGGTAGATTCGCCGCCGGGTGATACACTAACGCCTCCGCAGCACCTCCCGTTTTAACTAACTCATGCGCAAGGAAGTTTGACGATGATAAATGTGCTGATAGCCGATGATCACACACTCATTCGTAAAGGATTGAAACAGATTCTGGACGACACCGCCGACATGCGCGTGACAGGCGAGGCCGAAACCGGTGCACAAGCCATACAGATGGCACAGAAAGCGCCCTTCGATATGATCTTGCTCGATATCAGTCTGCCGGACAAAAACGGCATCGATGTGCTGAAACAGCTAAAAATTATCAACCCGGATGTGCCCGTGCTGATGTTGAGCATGCATGCGGAAGACCAGTATGCAGTGCGCTCCATGAAGGCCGGGGCGGCGGGCTATCTCAACAAGCAAAGCGCGCCCTCGCAATTGGTCACCGCCATACGCACCGTCGCCAGCGGCAAAAAATATATCAGCGGCGAACTGGCGGAGCAGCTGGCCAACGGTCTTTCCCAGGGGTATCAGGAGCTGCGCCATCAGGCGCTTTCAGATCGCGAATATCAAACACTCTGCCTGATGGCTTCCGGCAAAAAACTCAGCGAAATGGCCAAGATTATGTCGCTCAGTGCCAAGACGGTCAGCGTGTACCGCGCACGCCTACTGGAAAAGATGAATTTGAAGACCAATGCCGAGGCGATCCACTACGCTATCAGCAATCACCTGATCGAGTAGCCGCCGTTCACTTTGCAATTAAGGGTCGGAAAACGCCCCTATTTGCAACTTTGCAGTGCGGCGTATTGCGGATAATGAGCACAACATTAAACAGCGTCACGCCAACGACACTATGAAAAAACAGATCAGTCCTTCCGAAGCAGCGCGCGAGACATTGATTGTCTTGACGTCACGCAAGCTTGCTCCCACCCCGGAAAATTACACCAAGGTGTTTCAGGAGATCACAGGTTCTCAAGCTGCTGCGACAGCCAGTGCCCCATCGGCCGACACTGGCACGCCGCAAATGGAGCTCGCATGGTCGGATCTCATCCAGGATTTGTTGCGCCAGCTGGAGACGCCGCATAAAGGCATTACCATCACGCGAAAGAAAGACGGTCTGGAAACGGTGCTCAACCGCTTTGCCTCCAAACCGGATGAGCTATTCGGCAAGCTACAGGGGTTGTTGCGTTCATGGTCGACCGCACCTACCGCGAGCATGGATGTGCCGCCGCCTCCGCCATCTCTCGCTCCGGCGACTAAAGTCGCCAGTACGCCCGCCGCGAAGGGGGTGCAGAAGCCCGGCAGCGACGACGCTGCAATCGGGCATCAAGAACTCGTTTCGCAATTGCGCGAATTGTTGGCGCAGACTATTGAAAATTCTCTGACGGCCCAGCCTGAGCTGAGCGAAGAGATTAAGGTGCTCGCACAACAAGTGCGTGCGACAGACAACAGCCAGATTTACGAATTGGCCAGCAAGCTGCGCCATTTCTGGCTCAAGCTGGAATTGCGCGGCGGCGACAAAACCAAGATTCAAGAAGGTTTGGCGCGCCTGTTGCGCCTGCTGGTGGAAAACGTGGGCGAGCTGGTTGCGGATGACCAATGGCTGCACGGTCAGATCGTTACTTTGCAGGAAATCATCGCCAACCCCATCGACAAGCGCGTTATCGCCGATGCCGAGCGCAACTTGCGCGATGCCATCATCAAGCAGGGTCTGCTGCAAAAAAGCTTGAGCGATGCCAAGTCCACCTTAAAAGGACTCATGACCACTTTCATCGACCGTCTCGGCGACTTGAGCGAAAGCACCGGCCAATATCACACCAAGATCGAGGGCTACGGCCAAAAGATCGGCGGCGCAAGCAATCTGGCGGACTTGGGGCATATATTGGAAGACATCATGCACGACACGCGCATCATCCAGGACAGCGCGTTGCGTTCGCATCAGGATCTGGTTTTCGCGCGCAAACAGGCGGATGACGCCGAGGCGCGTATCCGTCAGTTGGAGCAGGAACTGGAACAAGTCAGCGGGCTGGTGCATGAAGACCAGCTCACAGGCGTGCTCAACCGTCGCGGTATGGACGAGACCTTCGACCGCGAACTGATGCGCGCCAACCGCAGCCAATCTCCGCTGTGCGTCGCTCTGCTCGATATTGACAACTTCAAAAAATTGAACGACACCCTCGGTCACCAGGCTGGAGACCAGGCGCTGATCCATCTCGCTCACGTGATTAAAGAATGTCTGCGTCCTGCCGATACAGTGGCACGCTACGGCGGGGAAGAATTTGTCATCATCCTGCCGGACACTCCGCTGAAAGAAGGTGTCGAGGCCGTGGAGCGTTTGCAGCGCGAGCTCACTAAAAAATTCTTCCTGAACAACAATGAACGCATCCTCGTCACCTTCAGTGCAGGCGTGGCCTTGCGCGACGGCGAGGAGGATCAGGAAGATCTGGTGGGGCGTGCCGACAAGGCCATGTACATCGCCAAAAAAACAGGCAAGAACCGCGTCGTTGCGGCGGAATAATTTAATGCACGGTGTAATTTTTAACCAATACTAAAGTTTTCTCCAAAGACTCCGATAAGCAATCTAACGGCGGTTGATGTGCCCGATAAAAAGGGCGAACCGAAGTAAACGGCAAAAGCCGGATGTGAAAATCGAGTCAAAAGGAGAATTAAAATGCCCTCATATATCAACACCAACCTCGCTTCCCTGAACGCTCAGCGCAACCTGAACGGATCACAAAGCGCACTGCACA
>WSYA01000011.1 GCA_009773615.1 Gallionellaceae bacterium | reverse complement strand
CTGATTAGACTACCACCCTGTCTAACTTTCACGTTTCACACAATAGGCATAAGGGATAGACAGGATTAAACCTCCACGAAATGTCACTTAGCTCACAAAAAATGATTAGCGTCAACATGTTTTTGTGCCGACTAGCGATTGCCGGCATTGGGGAATGAACGCAAGTGGCGCTACTTTTGAGCGGACATGCGGATATGCATCCCCGTTATTGAAATTTGCCGTGCGGGATTGGCTACATGTAATTAAACATCGACAATTCGGCGATCTGCTTAAATGATTTTTGCGCTGCCGTCAGGCTGGTGGTCTGCCGGTTCAAATCGCTGATAGCTTTGTTGTAGTCGAGGTCTTGCAAGGTGGACAAGGTTTGTTTGTATTGCAAGCCCAGATCTTCGCCTGTCGCTTGCAGGGAGTCCAATTCGTTCAAGCGCGCACCCAGCGAGGCTCTTGCTGTCAATACGTTGTCGAGTCCACGATCTAGGCCGCTCATCGCCTTGCTGAGGCTGCTGGACAATTGTGCACCCGTGGCAGCAGTTCCTGCCGGATTGGTCGTGTTCAAAGCCGCGATTAAATCCGACAGGGTTTTGAATAGCCCCTCATTCGTGCTGGGGGATACGGTGAACGTGTCACCAGGATCAGGCGTGCCTATGATTGAAAGCTGCATTCCGGGGAGAGTAAATGCTTCGCCGCTGACGTACTCATAAGGCGCTTCCGGCGCCACGGGCACGGGGGGCAACACCTCGCCGTTTTGGGTGGTCTCGGTTACCGTATAAGTGGTCGGGCCGGTAAAGGTCAGCTCATAACTGCTGCCCGTGAGCTGCGTGGCATTGGTGACAGATCCTTGGCCGATGGAAGCTGCGCCGGTATTGCTTGCGGAAGCTTCTGTCACGAAAATTCCATTGCCATTTTTCACGCGCATAAAAATATCGGCACCGGAGTCGCTGGCCGCCATTTGTCTGGAACTGCTCACCTGTATCATGCGCTGGCCGTCGTCAGCCATGTATTGCACACCCAGCGAGGTATTGACGAACGGGATAGTTTTTCCCTGGAAGCCGGAGAATAAGTAATTTCCCGTGCCGTCAGTGCTGTTCGCCAAGGCGATCAATTGATCAAGGCGGCCTTGCAGTTCTCCTGCGACGGATTGTCTGTCGGCAGGCGAAAGTGTTCCGTTGCCCGCTTGCACGGCCATCGTTTTCGCATCGGTGAGCAACGTGCTGACACTTTGCAAAACGGCTTCGGCCATTCCTGTGGAGCTCTTTACCGCATTGCGGTTGGTTGTAAATTGGGCGTTCGTGCCTTCCGCTTGCGAAACTTGCAAGGCATTGGCGGAGGCGGAGGGGTCATCTGCCGGCGTGAGCATGCGTCGGCCGGATGCGACTTGCTGGTTGGTATGCAACAGCGTTGACTGTTGCTGGTTGAGCATCGCTACGTTGGTGTCGAAAACGCTACCCGAACTAACACGCATGGCGCACCTACCTTCCTAACTCTAAAACGGTATCGAACAGTGTGTTGGATATCTGCATGGCTTTCCCCGCAGCTTGATAAGCGCGTTGATAACGCATCAGATTCGCTGCTTCTTCATCCAGATTGACTCCCGAGACGGCTTGCTGCGTGGCCACAGATTGTTCAGCCATGCTGGTCTGGGCTGTGCTGGTTACTTGCAGTTCGCGGGTCTTGTTGCCGACATCGCTCACCCATTGCGCATATGCGCCTTGAAACGTCGTTGTCGGTGCCCCGCCGCTCGGCGCTCCCAGCGTGTTCTGGGTTTGCATATTGGCCATCAAAAATATATTTCGACCATCCGCCGTGGCATTGGTATTCGGTCCAACCGCAAATGTGTCTCCGGCAGCAGGGACGCCAGATATCTGCGTTGTCCATCCGTTGAAGCTGATGTCGTTGCCATCCGCATAAGAAACATTAGTGGCAATTTTTGATCCCGTCTTCTCATCGACAACATCAAAAGTTGTTGCGCTGGTAAACGTGATGGTGACCGGATTTTGCAAGCGCTGGTCAGTTGCCGGATGTGCGGGATCGGGCATGGTCGGTATCGCGTCTACAGTGCCGGCTGCAACTTTGCCTGTGCCCCGATTGCTTAGGGGCGCATTGGTGCGCATCGGCATTCCCGCAGCAATTTTGCTTGGATCCGTGACGCTGACCGCAATGTCGCGCGCGCCGTTGACAGTGGGGCGTATCAGATAGGTGTCTCCCGGCACAGCGCCAGGACTCGAGATCAGCGTCAATCCATCCACGGCGGTCTCGGGTAAACCATTGGCAAAAACGGTTTGCGTGTTGTCTGACAGGCGGGTCAGGGTGTAGCTTGTGCCGCCATCAAATTTGAGCGAGTAGTCACTGCCTGTCAGGGCGGCAAAATCTTCGGGATTGTTGACATCGGCTGTAATTACTCCGCTCCCTTTGTTGGTGGTGTTTGAATACACGGCGGGTGTCGGCGGTACAAAGAAATTCTCGCCCAATGCACCGTTCAGATCTTGTCCCAGTTGGTGCTGGTGGTTCAACGTGCCGGCGATGCCCATCGCAACGCGCCCCAAAGCATTTTGCGCAGTAGCCAGCGTCGTATCGCGGAAGGCCAGAAAGCCGCCCAAATTGCCGCCCTGCAAACTGCTTTGTTGCAGCGTGGTTTGCGTGCCGTTCATGTTGTTGTAAACGATGTCCTGTTTCGACGGATCAGAAGGCGATTGCGCAACCCCCAGCGAGAAAGCCGTTGCGCCGACGACCAGCGACTGACCGTTGCCGATGAACACGTTGTAAGAGCCGTCGCTTTGTCTTACGACGGATGCCTTGACTTCCGCGTTCAACTGCGAGACGAGTGTGTCGCGCTGATCGAGCAAGTCGTTGGGAGGCTGGCCGCTGGCGGCGGTTTGCATCACGATGTTTCGATTCAGGGACGCGATCTGTTGCGAGTAGCTGTTCACTTGGCCAATGCTGTTTGATATCTGGCTGCTGACGGAGTTATTGACGTCGGTGAAACGCTGGCTCAGCGATTGGAAGCGCGATGTTAAAGCGCCTGCGCTGTTCAGCATCGCCTGCCGGGCGGGTTGCGATTCCGGCGATGCCGACACATTGTTTGCAGCGGTGAAAAAATCCTGGATCGCAGGAGATATACCCGCATTGGCATCGGCGATGACGTTATCGATTTGCTGGATCTGCGCGTGGTGTGTATTCAGCATCGCGGCCTGACTTTGTTCGGACAGCACCTGACCGTTAAGGAATTCGCTGTAGGCCCGCTTGACGGTTTCCACATTGACGCCCTGACCAAGATAGCCCGCGCCGCTATATTGTGCTTGGCGAGTACCTGTCACGACTTCCTGCTTGGAATATCCCGGTGTATTCGCGTTGGCGATATTGTGCCCGGTGGTCTGTAGGCCCACCTGTGCAGCGCCCAAGGCGCTTACACTGATTCCCATTACTCCGCTAACACCCATGATCCTTCTCCTACTGCCCCACTCGGAAGCTTCTCTCGCCAGCTATCGGCAGTATTCGCCGATACTTTAATCAACTCGTTAATTGCTAAGCTAACGTGTTGACACTATTTATCACTTTGTTCAATTTGTCCGCATAATGCGGGTCTGTCGCATAGCCTGCCTTCTGTAACGCAGTCGCAAATCCTTGTGCGTTGTCGCCCTGTTTCAACACCTCGGCGTAGCGCGGATTGCTACTCAACGTACCTGCATAATCTTTAAACGCGTCAGCATAAGAGTCGTAAGCACGGAATTTTTCCACTTGTTTGTTCGCCACGCCGTTGTGGTATTCGGTCGTCATCACCTCGGCCACTTTCCCGTTCCAGCTTGCACCGGCTTTGATGCCGAACAGGTTGTGGCTATTTGTGCCGTCTGGCATTTTGATCTCGCGCCGTCCCCAGCCGCTTTCCAGCGCAGCCTGTCCCACCATCAGATGGGCGGGAATGCCTGTCGCGCTGCTGGCTTTCTCGGCATGCGGCATGAGTTTTTTGACAAAATCTTGCTGGAAGTTTTCGTTATAAGCGGAAGGAATGGCGTTCTTCAATGCGGGAGAAGGAGCGACCGCATCCGCTTTGGGATCAACGCCTGCCATAGATGAATGCTGGAGCTGGCGCACCATGACGGCGGCCAATCCCACGCCTTGTCCGGACGACATGCTTTGCGCCAATTGCTGGTCCAGCATCCCGGTGAACATTTTGGTTTGTTCATTATCGAACATGCCTTCCTGCGGAGTCGCTTCACGCATGCTCTTCAACATCATGTTCAGGAATACCTGTTCGAACTGTTGTGCTGCCCCTTTGAGCGCCTGATCCGGCGACTGCTTGGCCTGCAGACGCAATTTTTCTAGGCTTTGTGTACCTAGGGCTAAATTACCTGCGTCGTTGGCGGAGATGCTCATGATTCAAATTTCCGATCAAATAATTTCAAGTTCGGCGCGCAATGCTCCCGCCGATTTCATCGCCTGCAAAATGGCCAGCATATCTTGGGGAGTCGCGCCGATGGAATTCAGTGCGCTGACCACATCGCCCAATGCTATGCCGCGTTTCAGATGCAACAGGCTGGCTTTGCCGGTTTTATTATCTGGGTTCGCCTTGGTGGCATCATTGGCCTGAGTCGCTCCGATTTCGGCATTGACCACCACGGTTAAGTTGCCGTGCGCCACCGCACAGTCGTCCAGCATGACCGACTGGTTCATTACTACCGAGCCGGTGCGCGCGTTAATGATAACTCTTGCGGCCGCCTGCGCCGCATTGACTTGCAAATTTTCGATGCGCGATATGAATGCTACGCGCGCTCCCCCCACCGGGGCTTTGATCTGTATCGTGCGCCCATCCAGTGCAATTGCGATCTCGTTATCCGGCGAAATTTCCCGATTGACCGCATCGGCCAAGCGCGAAGCCGTGGTGAAGTCGCCCGTATTTAGCTCTAGATAGACGAAGTCTCCCTGACCTACTGCCGTCGGTACCAAGCGTTCCACTGTTGCTCCGCCGGGGATGCGTCCGACGATCAGATGGTTAACGGCCGTTTTTGATTCGCCTGCCGAGGCGATCAGCAGACTCCCTTGACCCATGGCATACACCTGTCCGTCGGCACCTTTAAGCGGTGTCATCAACAGGGTGCCGCCGCGCAAACTTTTGGCGCTGCCGAACGAAGAAACGGTGATGTCAATAGTCTGACCGGGACGCGCGAAGGCGGGCAGCGAGGCGGTGACCGTTACCGCAGCCACGTTCTTTATTTGTATATTGGTGCCGGGCGGCAGTGTGACGCCCATTTGCGACATCATGGTGAGTGTGCTGTTTATCGTAAAAGGAGTTTGATCTCCTGTGCCGTCCAAGCCGACCACCAGACCATAGCCGAGTAGTTGGTTCTCGCGCACCCCCAGAATGCTTGCCAGATCTTTGATGCGCTCGGCCGATGCGTCCAGGGACAGCAATAGCATCAACCCGGTCAATATCCACTTCGATAGCGTTTTCATGATGTCACCTTTCTAGAAATACAGTTGTTTCGGCATGAAGAAGCGGCTCAGGCGACTGATAAAGGTCTGTGCTGCGCGGGGTGCATTGATGTTGTCCGCATTTCTGTATTCGATCTGTACATCCGCAATGGCGCTAGACAGCACCGTGTTGTTTGGCAAGATAGCATTCGGGTTGATGACGCCAGAAATTCGAATATATTCAAAATTCAAATCCGCGTTGGCGTATTTTACCAACTTATCGCCGCACACCAACAATTTACCATTGTCTAAAACTACCGCTACGGTCGCGATGATTGAGCCGGAGAAAGCGCCGCTCTCGCCCGATTCGCTGGATTTAATATCTTTGCTGTTGCTGGGCAAAGTCGCATTCACGGCACCCGGCTTGGTCGCGTTCGCGCTGGATTTCTGTGTGGGGGTGGCCGCTTCGCCGATAATGATGGTCAACTCGTCGCCCACATTGCGCGCGTGGCGATCCTCAAACAAGGGGCGAATCGCGTCTGCTTTAAAGATGGTTCCGTTGTTAAAAGAGGCCGACTTCTGCGCAAGAGGGCATGCCGCCAGCGGTGTCTTGGTTCTGATGGGCGTGCAGCCGATCAGGATCAACATCATTCCCAATAGTCCCCAAGTGGTTAATTTACGCATGGCATTTCTCCTCAACTGAAATTCTGGTTATATCTGGGACAATTTCTGCAACATCTGATCCGACGTTGTGATCGCTTTGGAGTTGATCTCATAAGCGCGCTGCGTCTGAATCATATTCACCAATTCTTCCACCACATTCACGTTGGATGTTTCCACGAAACCCTGTCCCAGCGTGCCTGTGCCGTTGGTTCCCGGCGCAGCGGTGCTGGGTGCCCCGGAAGAGGATGTCTCCAGATACAGGTTCTGTCCGTTGCTTTGTAGACCGGTGGGGTTAATAAAAGATGCCAACTGCATCTGGCCGATCTGCACGGGGGCAACGCTTCCCGGCTGGGTGACGGATACCACGCCGTCTTGGGCTATCGTCACACTGCTTGCGTTTGCCGGAATGGTCATGGCGGGCTGCACCACGTAGCCGCTGGAGGTGACCAATTGGCCTTGTCCATCGGTTTGAAAAGAACCGTCTCGGGTATAGCCCGTGGTGCCATCGGGCATCAACACGGGGAAAAATCCGCTACCTTGGATTGCTACATCCAGCTTGTTTCCTGTCTGAGCCAGATTGCCTTGGGTATGAATGCGCTCCGCCGCCACCGGACGCACGCCCGTGCCGATCTGCAACCCCGATGGGATCTGGGTTTGCTGCGAAGATTGCGCGCCGGGCTGGCGAATGTTCTGATACAGCAGATCCTCGAACACCGCGCGTGAGCGCTTGAAGCCGTTGGTGCTCACGTTGGCCAGATTATTGGCAACCACATCCATCTGCGTTTGCTGGGCATCAAGCCCGGTCTTGGAAATCCATAAGGAACGAATCATCTCGGTACTCCTTCATTTTGTCTGCACTGTATGAAAATCTACAGGCATAAAACAATTGCACTTGAGCCTATGCTACTCAAAATGGGAGAAAACAAACGGATGATGAGAGGCAGAAAAATGGGCTTATTCGCGCTCAGAGGGGAGAGGATGGATGTGGCGGTAAGCAAAGTAACAGAAAAATTTGCCACGGATTTTCACGGATGCACACAGATGCACACAGATACATACAGATACATACAGATGAGAGGCGGCCTCGTCAAAATGTTGCTGAAATGGCCTGATTCAAGCTGTTTTTATCTGTGTACCCAAGGGCACAAGAACCTCTTCGAGGTAAGTCCGTGTTCATCTGTGGCTAATCGTTGTTAGTGAATTAAATATCCATCAAGCATTGAGATTGAGCAATGAACTGGCCGATTTGGCATTGTTATCGGCGGTTTGCAGCATTTTCATCTGGGTGTCGAATTGGCGCGCTAGCGTGATCATGCTCACCATCGCTTCCACCGCATTGACGTTGCTGCTTTCCAGATTGCCCACGATCACCGTGACCTTGCCGTCCGCATCCGCCGCGTTGCCATCGCGTGTGCGGAACATGCCGTCTTCGCCTCGCACCATTTGATCTTCAGGCGGGTTGGTCAGTTTGATGCGTCCCACGGTGCCTACCTCTGCGGGCTTGATTCCGGTGGGTACCGTCGAGATGGTGCCGTCTTTGGCAATCGTCACTTCGGTGTTCGGCGGCAAGGTGATCGGGCCGTTGTTGCCCAATACATTCATGCCGCTGCGCGTTTGCAGGATGCCGTTGGTGGTGACCTGAAAGCTGCCGTTGCGCGTGTAGGCCTCTTTGCCATCAAGGCCTTGCACCGCGATCCAGCCCTTGCCATCGATGGCGATGTCCAAGTCGCGACCGGTAGGCTCTACCGAGCCCGGGGTGAAATTCGCCCCCGCTGTTGAATCCACCACGAACACCCGCGTCGGCAAGCCTTCTCCGACCAACGGAACCGCGCGGAAGGTGTTGATCGCCGCCCGGAATCCCGGGGTGTTATTGTTGGCTAGGTTCTCAGATACCGCAGCTTGCTGCTGCAGTATGTGTGAAGCACCCGTCATTGCGGTGTAGATTAGCCTGTCCATAACATCCCCCTTAGTTCAGCAACGATTAACGCAGATTCGTAATGGTTTGCAGTACGGCATCCTGTGTCTTGATCGACTGCGCATTTGCCTGATAAACACGCTGTGCCACGATCATGCTCACCAGTTCACCTGTCAAATCCACGTTGGCATCTTCCACTGCACCGGACTGCAACACGCCCAAGCTGGCCGTTCCCGGTGTGCCCGGTAATGGTGTGCCAGCAGTAGATGTAGGTGCCCAACGGTTGTTTCCGAGAGGTTGCAAGCCTTGCGGATTGGAAAAGTTGGCGATGGTGACCTGGCCTAGTTTTTGCGATTGACCATTGGTATAGCGCCCCAGAATTGTGCCATCCGGGCTGATGTTAAAGCCACTCGGCATGCCGGTGGTATAGCCGTCCTGCACCATCGAACTTACACCGAACGCTGAACCATATTGTGTACTAGCGGAGAAATCGAATGTCAGCGTCATCGGATCAGCCGCCGCCGCAATGCCACCGCCGGCAGGCGAGGAAAGAGGCGGCAAGTAAGCTGCTGCCATCGTCAACAGGGTGCCCGGAGGCAATTTCCCCGTCGTGTCAAACGGTAAGCCGGTGCCCAATGGAACTGCGCTTGGCGGAACAGTCGGGACGGCTTGAGGGGGCTGCAACTCATTGTCGATCGTCAGAAAGACATTCCATGGGTTGGTGCCTACGACTGGATTGGATTTTTGGAAATACAGCGTGGCGACGTGAGGGTTGCCCAAGCTGTCGTAGATGGTGGTGGAGGTTGAGTTATTGTACGTTGTCGGGTCAGTTTGATTGAATCTGAACGATCCGGCCGGGCCGGGAGGAACTGTGGCCCCCGGGCCTTGATCGGCAGCCTCGGCGGTGACTTTTCCACGTGCATCCACATTGAGGCCAGCTACGATATTGGGATGGTCGGATGTGCCTGTCGCGCGTGCGGGAATCTGTGCCGTAGGAATTTGCAGCGGTCCCGGCACGCCGGTATGATCCACCCCGAATAATCTCATGCCCTCGCTGGTCACGATGTAACCATTGCTGTCCGTCTGAAACTGGCCGTTGCGCGTGTAGTATTGCGGTGCGGTACTGGTTGTAGTTCCCAGCTGAAAGAAACCCTGCCCGCTGATCGCGGTGTCCAGCGAATTGTTGCTCGAAGTAATATTGCCTTGCGAGAACTGCTGTGCGATCGTGGCCAGTTTTGTTCCGATACCTGCGGATGTTCCGGCCGAGCCGCCGACAGAGCTGGCATAGACATCGGCAAACTGGGCTTGCGAGCCTTTGAAACCTACGGTATTCGCATTGGCGACGTTGTTGCCGATAACGTCCAGATTCTTGGCCGCTGCATTGAGTCCGCTTAGTCCTTGTTGAAAGCCCATGATGTTCTCCTTTGGTTAACGTGAACGCCACTCCCGCACGGGGCTGTGGATTGTCCGATTTACAAAACTTGTTTAACGTCCGATAGATTAAATGCGCCCAATTTGCCCACATCCAATTTGGTCGTGCCGGCTCCCGGTGCGACGCCTGCTACCATGCCAAAAGACAGGGTGGTTGCGGGAGCTGCTTTGCCTGCGGCAACAAATTCGGCAGAAATCTTATAGGAGCCATCAGGCGACGCTTCGCCTGCATCGTTGAGTCCGTCCCACGCCAGTGGCACCACGCCGGGCTTCTGAGCGCCGAGTTGCAGCGTTTTAACCACGTTGTTCGCGCCATCTTTGATGAGCACCTGGACAGAGTCTGCGCCCTGAGCCAAATCCAGGCCGGCGACAGCTCTTCCCTCACTCAGATCCATCGTCGAGCCGGGAACCAATGCGCCGCGCCCGATCATGCTGGTGGCCGACATGGCCTGTCCGGCCGACATGCTGTCGCTCAAAGCCTTCAGGGTCGAATTGACTTTGTCGATGCCGCTCACGGTGCTCAGCTGTGCCATTTGTGAAGTCACTTGCGCGTTATCCATCGGATTCAGCGGATCCTGATTTTTCATTTGCGTCACCAGCAGCTTCAGGAACCGATCCTGTGAATTGGCGCTTGAGCCTGCGGCATCGCTGACGGAAGCCGCAGTTGCCGCAGCGGTCTTGTTCGCGTTTGGGGCGGGGCTGGCGTTGGGTGTCGCCGCTGGTTTGTTCGCGCTTGGGGCAGGGGTTTGCGTTGCCGCTAGCGGGTTAGAACCTTGAACGGAATTGACCATGACTATTCTCCTTATTGACCGATGGTGAGCGTTTTGAGCAACAGCGCCTTGGACGTATTCATTACATCCACGTTATTTTGATAAGAGCGAGAGGCCGAGATCATATTCACCATCTCGTCTACCGGATTCACATTGGGTAGCGTGACATAACCCTTGTCGTCAGCCATGGGGTGTTTTGGGTCGTACACCATTTTCATAGGCGCACTATCTTCCACTACCGCTGAAACTTTGACGCCTTCGCCCGGCTGTCCGGCAAAAGAAGTAGTGCTGAACACGACTTGCTTCGCGTGATATGGCTTCCCGTCCGGCCCAGTGGTGCTCTCGGCGTTGGCCAGATTGCTGGCCACCACATTGAGCCGCTGCGACTGCGCGGTCATTGCCGAGCCCGAGATGTTGAATATGTTAAATAATGACATGATAATTATCCTTGTAAAGCCGCCAATACGTCTTTGGCTTGGTCGCTTACAAACTTCACGCTGGCCTCATAACGCAACGCATTGTCAGCGAACTGCGCCCGTTCCACATCCATATCTACCGTGTTGCCGTCAGCGCTGGGTTGTAGCGCGTTGCGATATTGGATTGGAGCACCCATGACGGTATCGCCGCTAGCACCGTTCAAATGAGCATTCGAAGTGCCGGCCATTTGTAATTTCGTTCCGTTTCCCGACATTGCGCCTTGCAGGGCGCTGGCAAAATCAATATCCTTTGCTTTGTAGTTGGGGGTGTCCGCATTGGCAATGTTCGACGCGATTAATTCCTGACGGGCTGCGCGCAAATTCAGCGCTGCCTGATGAAATTGGAACATGCTATCGATTCTGCTGGTCATTTCACACCCTCCCTAATTCTGATTGCTTCCATGTCGTGCATAATAAATACAGTTTGTATCTGTGCATCATTCGATTAGAGGTAGAAAAGCGCGTTATTTCCCTTGTTAGGCAGGCAGGCTATGGAGCGACAATGCCACCATGAAAAAATATCTCGTTGCATTGATCTGTCTTTTGTCTTTCTACGCGCCAGTTGCATGGCCGGACGGCAAGCAGAGTCACGCCGAGATACGCAAGACAGTCATGGAGTTTGTCCAGCTGAAGACGCAGTCCATGCCGGGCAAAGTTACCGTGAAGGTAGATGAACTCGACCCCCGTAGCGTTTTTCCTGCTTGTTCTACGCTTGAAGCATTCTTGCCGACCGGCGCACAAATGTTCGGGAAAACTAGTATCGGCGTGCGCTGCAATGAAAAGAACGGCTGGTCAGTGTTTATCCCGTCCACTATTACGGTCACGATAAACATGCTCGTTTCGAGCAAGCCGCTACAGCAAGGGCAAACTCTGGGCGCGGGCGATTTCAATATTCAAACGGGCGATCTTAACCAGATTGGGTTAATCACCGATGAATCCCTGGCGCTCGGCAAGATACTCAAATTCAGCATCGGGGCCGGGCAGCCGTTAAAGCAAGATATGCTTCGTCTGCCTTACGCGGTAACACAGGGGCAAACGGTGCAGCTCATCTTCGAAGGACGCGGCATACAGTTGCGCACTGAGGGGCAGGCGATTAACAATGCCGCCGAAGGTCAGGCTGTGCAGGTGAAAGTGCCTTCCGGACAGGTTATTAGTGGTGTCGCGAGGGGGCGCGGAGCGGTGGAAGTGCGCCGCTAGAAAGTATTTACTCTGGGATAACAATACGTTATTGTACAAGTTGGTTTTTTGTGAAATATTTGCTGTTATGCCCTAAAGTTTCTGAATTTGTTGCCGATGAAGAGTATGACCGAGACAGTTATAAAGGTGAATTAAATGAAAATCGAAAAAAGCAACAACTCCTTGCCGCTTTCATCGCTAAATGAGTCGAGTGCACGTGTTGCCACGCCTAAAACAGCAGATAGCCAGGCTACACCGGATGGCGTAAGCGTGACACTGGGTTCTGCGAGCAACCAAATGCGCAGCATGGAAGTGAATATTGCCAACGCACCTGTAGTCGATGCGAAAAAGGTGGCGGAAATTAAGCAAGCCATCAGCGAGGGGCGTTTCAAAATAAACTCGGAAGCGATTGCCGACGGCCTGATCAATAACGTGGAAGATATGATTAGCGCGAGTGACACGAGAGAAATGAATAGCGCGAGCCAAAGTTGATCAATAGTATTCCCGCTTCCCAAACGGCGGATTTCTCTTCCCGGTTGAATGAAGAACGCGCGGCTTTGCGCGCTTTTGTCGTCTTGCTCGAAAAAGAACAACAAACGTTACTCAACCAAAGCGTAGAGCAGCTTCAGGCTCTGGCAGAGGCGAAGACATTGTCTGCGCTAAAACTGACCGAAATGGCCAACGCACGGCGACGCTATATAAGTTCGACCTCCCCCGATCTGGATACCGCTGCCTGGATATTGAAACATGCGCCTTCCTGCCGCCCAATTTGGGATGACATTCGTGAATTGGCAGTGCAAGCGCACCAGCTCAATCAAACCAATGGTGAAGTTATCCAGCTCAAATTGCGCAGCAATCAACAGGCGTTGACAACGCTATTGGGCGCCGCAAAAAGCGCGGCCGGGCTATACGGACGGGATGGGCAGCCCAGTATTCCCACCACAGGGCGCGCCCTCGGTAGCGGCTAGCTGGCCATTGTGTATCTGCGATTCTATTCCGGGCTAAATACCCCGAGCCACATCATTCACCCAGGAAAAAATTACCCGGCGTTGACTTAATGCCGTGAGGTAGGGCTAGGGAAGCGCTTCAGGGGTCGGGGCTGCACCACTTCTAGCCAACTCTGCATTTGCTTGCTGAGGGGATGTGCCGCGCTCCAGCTCTGGTGTCAGTACGGTGATGGTCACGCGCCGGTTGCGCGAGCGCCCTTCGGGGGTGTCGTTGCCCAGCACCGGATGGTTGTCGGCCGAGCCGACTGCAGTAAGGCGTTTGGCTGTGATGCCCTGATCGATGAACAGCCGCACCACACTGCTTGCGCGCGCCGAAGATAATTCCCAATTGGAAGGATAGACAGAGGTGCTGATAGGAAGATTATCAGTATGGCCTTCCACTTCGATGGATTGCTCACCGTCCACCATGACTTTTGCCACATCCGTTAGTGTTATCTGCGCCGCATTTGACAAGGCGGCTCCGCCGGGGGCGAACAGGGCGCTGGCATTGATGTCCAGCACGACGCCGCGATTGGTGCGCGAAACATTTACCTGTCCATTTTTTACAAATTTCTCCATCACCTGATTGAGCGTGTTGACGAGCGTCTGCATGCGTTCGTTTTGTCTGCGCTGTTGCTCTGCCAATCTGGCATCACGACGATCAATGATGGATTTTAAATAGATTTCTTCCTCGGTCAAACGTATCGTTCTGGATTCGCTTGGCTTGGCTACGGCAGCGCCGAAGGCACTGCCCAGTGACAAGCCCAATACTTTGTACTTGCCTTCGTTTACGGAAGAGATGGCGTACATCACCACAAAGAAAGCGAACAGCAGCGTGATGAAGTCGGCGTAGGAGATTAGCCAGCGCTCGTGATTGTCGCGATCGACTCTTTTTCGGCGCAACGTCACGGTAAATTTAAATTCGCGAAGCGATTTGCTCGCTTCCTCGCCCGCTTGCGGGAGAGGATTGAGGAGAGGGAAATGGACATAACAAATTCATTCTCATCATGTCCGTCAAGCGATGTAACCCTTAAGCTTGTTTTCGATGAAGCGCGGATTCTCCGCGTTGGCGATCATCACCAGACCGTCGATCACCATCTCACGCATGACCAGCTGCTGCATGATGATCATCTTCAACTTGCCTGCGATAGGCAAAAATACCAGATTGGCAAACCCCACCCCGTAGATCGTGGCAATGAATGCAACAGCGATGCCCGCGCCCAATTTCGCCGGATCCCCCAAGCTTTGCATGACGTGGATCAGGCCGAGCACAGCGCCCAAAATGCCTATGGTCGGTGAGTACCCCGCAGCGGATTCCCATACGCGCGCACCCTGCCAGCGCGCCTCCTCATAAATGTGCACATCGACTTCCAGCACCTCGCGTATTTTTTCGGCGCTGTTTCCATCCACCAGCAGCTGCAAGCCTTTGGCGACGAACGGGTCGTTGATGGTTTTGACTTGGCCTTCCAGCATCAGCAGGCCTTCTTTGCGTGCCAGGCTCCCCCATGCCGTCAGCTGATAGGCGAGACTCTGCAAATCGATTTTCGGCGTGACAAATGCCCATTTCCCCATCTGGAGTCCGGCGAGGAATATTTTCCATGGATTTTGCAACATGACTGCACCGAGCGTGCCGCCGAATACGATAAAGAACGCCGCGCTTTGCAGCAAAACCGAGACCGAGCCGCCTTCGAGCAATTGTCCGCCGAGAATGCCGGTAAGCGCGATCAGCAGACCGAACAGGCTGAGCTTGTCCATCAATGGCCTTTCAACGAACTGCGCAGCCGCGCAACCGCTTGGCTGTGCAACTGACATACACGAGACTCGCTCACACCCATGACTTCTCCGATCTCACGCAAATTTAAATCCTGCTCGTAGTGAAGCGCCATCATCAGGCGCTCGCGTTCGGGTAATCCGTCGATCGCCTTGATCAGGGCTGTGCGGAAACGGTCATCTTGCAATAATGCCAACGGGTTCTCATTGTCGTCGAAGTTGTGACGGTCGAAGAAATCCTCGTCGCCGTCGCTATGAAAATCTTCGTAATAGATCAGCTGCGCGCCGCGTGCTTCCAACAACATCTGCTGATACTCCGGCAGCGACACACCCAACTCTTTCGCAATTTCAGACTCGGCGGGCGGGTGCCCGAGCATCTGCTGCAGGCGATGGATCGCCGCCTCAATGCGGCGCATGTCGCGGCGCAGGCTTCGGGGTAGCCAATCCGCGCCGCGCAATTCGTCCAGCATCGCACCGCGAATGCGTTGTCCGGCATAGGTCTCGAACTGCGCGCCGCGCAATTCATCGTAGCGGCTTGCCGCATCCAGCAGACCCATCATGCCAGCCTGAATGATGTCGTCCACTTCCACGCTGCTCGGCAATCTCACCATCATATGGTGCGCGATGCGCTTCACCAAAGGCGCATATTCCTTCAGGCATTGTTCCTTGTCGCTGAGTCCGTTAGCCGTATACATAGCGGTAATAGCACTTCTCATGTAATAGCAGCCACCACATTATTCATGGGCCGCGCCTGTCTGATTAATCGTTGCATGACCCGGGTCAGACTGCTCACCTCTTCGTCGGCAACTCTTTTTGTACGTATCAAATTGCCCGCCACTTCACCGAACGCGATGGCTGCTTGCGCGCTCGGGAAGGCCTCGACAACCGGACGGCATAATTGTGTCGCACGATTGAGCTTTTCATCAGTCGGAATATATCCCATATATTCCAGCCGTACTTGTAAATTGCGCAGCGCTAATTGTGCCATATTGTCGAAAATCGCACGGGCTTCGCGTTCGTTGCCGACTTTGTTGACCACGATATCGAATGTCTGGCGACCGTTATGCAGCGCCATTTGTTTGAGCATGGCGTAGCTTTCGGTAATCCCGCTTGCAGTGCCATTCAGCACCAGCATCAGAGGCTCGTTGCCGGAGAGGTTGGCGCAGACGGAATGTCCCTCGCGCGCTGCGGCATCGACCAGCACAACGTCCATGTCTCTGGCGGCTTGAGTCAATGCGTCCAGCAACTTGTCGCGTTCGGCTTCGTTCAGTTTGGGCAGCGCCTGCATGGCACGCGCAACGGGCAACACCAGTATGCCGTCGCTGTTGCGCAACATAACTTCGCGCAGTGTCTTGTCGCCGCGTATCACGTTCAGCAGATCGTAACGCGGCTTGAGCGCCAGCGTATTGGCCACATTGTTGGTGGACAGATGCTCGTCCAGAATGAGCACGTCTTTGCCGGCCCACGACCATGCGGCGGCCAGATTCACCACTACGCTGGTCGCGCCCAGACCGTTGCGTGCGCCTACTACAGCGACTACGCGCGCGGCGGAACGCGCCAGTAAGCGGCGCAGCCCCTCGGCTTGGTCATTTATAGAGTCATGACGCATATTCGGCTCGCGACATAGGTGCTGCGCCCGCGCCAGCCATAAATGCAGGGAATTCCAACTCTTGCACCGCGAACGCCGTAGGCTTGGCGCTCACTTTGAATGTGCGGTGCAACAGATATTCCAGATTTACTTCATGCATATCTTCGGGGACGCGCTGTCCGCTGGTGATGTAGTGCATGGTCAGCTTGTGGCGTATCACCACATCCAGCACGGTGCCCAGCGTCACGGCCTCGTCCAGCTTGGTCGGGATACAGCCGATCAAACCTGTGCCGCGATACATGTTCACTACGTCGTCCAGCGTGCCGCCTGCGCTGGTCGCGTTCAACAGCAACAAGCGTTTCACGCATGCGGCATCGAACATCTCCGCTTGCTCGGCTACGCGGCAGTCGCGCTGGCTTACGCCCATCGTGTCGATCAGTACCAGATGTTTGTGCTTCAATCCCGACAAGGTCATTTTCAAGTCTTCGGTGTCGCGCACCGCATGCACCGTCACGCCGAGGATCTTGCCATATATCTTGAGTTGCTCGTGTGCGCCGATACGATAGCTGTCGGTGGTGATGAGTGCGACCTTATCAGCACCGTAGCGCACCACGGCGCGTGCCGCCAATTTGGCTGTGGTGGTAGTCTTGCCCACTCCGGTCGGGCCGACCAGCGCATAGACGCCGCCGCGTGCGACGATATCTTCCTGCGGCGAAGCGATGCGAATGTTGTGTTTTAAAATGTTGTGTACCCAGGAGATGTCGCCGTTGGCGGGCATCTTGTCGAGCAACTGTTTGGACAAAACCGGGCTGAAGCCGACATTGATCATGTCGCGCATTAAGGTGCTACGCTTGGGGTCGCGCTGCTGCATATCACCCCACGCCATGCACGCCATTTGTTCTTTCAGCATGTTGTGCATGGTTTTGATCTCGCTCAGCATGCCCGCTTGCTCTGCGGATGGAGCAGCCGGTGCATCTTCTCTAGTAGCAACCGCAGCTTCGCGCTTGATATTGGTATCCAGCACTTTCGCCCCGAGCGCGTTAGCCTGATTCAAAGCCTGTTTATTCAGCGTTGGCGCTGCTGCCGGAGCCGCAGCGGGTGCGCTCACTTTGGTCTCGTTCATGCGTGTCTCGCTCAAGCGCGACAGCTCCGAACTGCACATCGCCACGATCTCGACGCCGTCCGCCACCTTGCGGTTGGACAGAATGACTGCGTCGTCCCCCAGTTCGATACGCACCAATTTAAATGCTTCGCGCGAATTCACTGCGATAAATTTTCTAGCGTTCATGCTCTACCCCCTACTAAAGATGTGACCCGTACTGTTTTGAATCCCGGAACTTCTTCATGCGAAATAACTTTGAGTTGCGGCAGCGAACGCTTCAGGAAGCGCGCCAGCAGATCGCGTATCTGTCCCGGCACCAGCAACACGGTGGGCAAGCCCATTTGCTCTTGCGTTTGCGCCGCGTTGCGCGCTTCGCGCAGCAGCGTGGTGGCCAGACCCGGCTCGATAGCCGAACCGCCGCCCGCCTGTAGTGCTTGCGACAACACGTACTCCAATTCCTTGTCCATGCCGATGACCTGCAATTCCTGCGCCGACGGATAGAACTGCTGCACGATGGCGGGGCCGAGTGCGACGCGTACCAAGCCGGTCAACACCACTGCATCCTGAGTGCGGGGAGCATGCTCCACCATAGTCTCCAGAATGGTGCGCATATCGCGGATATGCATGCCTTCGTCCAGCAGGTTCTGCATGACTTTTTGCACGGTCGACAGCGGCAGCAACTTCGGTACGAGGTCTTCGGTGAGCTTAGGCGCGATCTTGGCGATATGGTCGAGCAACTGTTGCAACTCCTGACGGCCCAGCAATTCGGCGGCATGGGTATGGATGAGATGGCTCATATGGGTAGCCACCACGGTTCCGGCATCGACCACGGTAAAGCCCATCGCTTGCGCGTTCTCGCGCATCTCGGCATCGATCCAGGTTGCGGGCAAGCCGAATGCGGGATCGGTCGTTTGCATGCCCGGCAATACGCCGTTCGCGCTGCCCGGATTGATCGCCAGAAACATATTGGTATAAGCCTCGCCGACGCCGATCTCAGCACCTTTCAGCGTGATGCGATAGGCATTAGGACGCAGATCAAGGTTGTCGCGGATATGCACAGGCGGTGGCAAAAATCCCATCTCCTGTGTGAATTTCTTGCGGATGCCTTTGATGCGGCGCAACAGATCGCCGTCTTGCGCTTTGTCCACCAGAGAGATGATGCGATAGCCGACTTCCAAACCCAACACATCGACCTGCGCCACATCTTCCCAGCTGGCTTCGGGCGCTTCATTGGACGGCGCAACGACTGGTTCGATAACGGGTTGCTCGGCAATCTTCTTGGCGGTTTGCAATTTGTAGAAAGCGAACCAGCCCATCAGGCCGGCGAGCAGCAGAAAAGCGAAATGCGGCATGCCGGGAATCAGGCCCATCATGCCGATGATGCCCGCAGTCAACAGCAGCACTTGCGGGCTGGTGAACAGTTGCTTAACCAGTTGCTGGCCGATGTTCTCGTTGCTGGTCACACGGCTCACTACCAGACCGGCAGCGGTGGAGATCACCAGTGCTGGAATTTGGGCGACCAGACCGTCGCCGATAGCCAGCAGGGTATAGGTCTTGGCGGCTTCGGCCATGTCCAGATTGTGCTGCAACACGCCGACCACGAAACCGCCGATCAGGTTGATTGCCAGAATGATGATGCCGGCAACCGCATCGCCGCGCACGAATTTACTCGCACCGTCCATCGCTCCGTAGAAGTCCGCTTCCTGTGCCACTTCGGCACGGCGGCGGCGTGCTTCATCTTCGCCAATCAAACCCGCGTTCAAATCGGCATCAATCGCCATTTGTTTACCGGGCATCGCATCCAAGGTGAAACGCGCGCCCACTTCAGCGATACGTCCAGCACCCTTGGTGATAACCATGAAGTTGATGACCACAAGGATCAGGAACACCACGATACCCACAGCGTAATTGCCACCGACCAAGAAATGGCCGAACGATTCGATCACCTTGCCTGCGGCATCCGGCCCGTTATGTCCCTCCAACAGCACCACGCGGGTGGAAGCTACATTGAGCGACAAGCGCAACAGCGTGGAGATCAACAGCACCGTGGGGAAAGAGGCGAAATCGAGCGGCTTCAGCGTGTTCATGCTGACCAGCAGCACCATGATCGCCAGCGCGATATTGAAAGTGAACAAAATGTCAAGAATGAAAGGAGGAAGCGGCAGCACCATCATCGCCAAGATCATCACGATCAGCACAGGGCCCGCCATGCTGCGCATGCCGAAGCGCTTGAATGTATCCAGCAGTAAGCGTAAGAAATTCATTTGCTGCTTCCTTCCCTTGGTGTCCGCTCTATTCGAACCACGCTCGAATGAGTCCTTTTGTGATGCCTATTATCGGAACTTCGGCAGAAAACCAGCGGGGGAATAGAGGGGGGTTTATGGGCTATTTGCCGCGTGAAGATAGTGGGCGCATGGGTTCGGAACGGGTCAGTCAGGGTTGTGTAGGAGCTAGCTTGCTAGCGAAAGATAGCGGTCGATTTCAAGGAAATTTTCGCTAGCAAGTTAGCTCCTACGCGGGAAAATCGGTTTGAATATGAGTATATTCGGCGCGGAAGAGGGGGCGTTACTATCAATAGACAGGGCTTGCAGAAGCGTCGCTATGTTAAACTCCGCGCACTCTTTTTGCGAGATAACATCATGTCTGGAAACACATTCGGCACACTTTTTACGGTCACTTCTTTCGGCGAATCGCACGGTGCGGCCATCGGCTGCATCGTCGACGGTTGCCCTCCGGGAATGGAGCTGAGTGCAGAATACATCCAGCATGATCTCGACCGCCGCAAACCCGGCACCTCGCGCCATGTCACCCAGCGCCGCGAGTCCGACAGCGTGGAAATCCTCTCCGGCGTATTCGAAGGCAAGACCACCGGCACGCCCATCGCCCTGCTGATCCGCAACGAAGACCAGCGCAGCAAAGACTACGGCGACATCGCCGACACCTTCCGCCCCGGCCACGCCGATTACACCTACTGGCAAAAATACGGCATCCGCGATTATCGCGGCGGCGGCAGAGCTTCGGCGCGTGAGACAGCAGGCCGCGTGGCCGCAGGCGCCATCGCCAAGAAATGGTTGGGCGAAAGATACGGCGTGGAAGTGCGCGGCTATCTCGCGCAACTCGGCGAGATCGAGATTCCATTCAAAAACTGGGGCGACCTGCACGAAGACGGCAACAGCTTCTTCGTGGCCGACGCGAGCTACATCGGCCAGTTGGAAGACTACATGGACAACCTGCGCAAATCCGGCGACTCCATCGGCGCGAAACTCGCCGTAGTCGCGCACAACGTGCCCGTAGGTTGGGGCGAGCCGGTGTTCGATAGATTAGATGCCGACATCGCCCACGCGCTGATGGGCATCAACGCGGTGAAGGGCGTCGAGATCGGCGCGGGTTTCGATTGCGTCACCCAAAAAGGCAGCGAACACGGCGACGAACTCACGCCGAATGGCTTTCTGTCCAACAACGCGGGCGGCATCTTAGGCGGCATCTCTACCGGGCAAGACATCGTCGCGCACTACGCCATCAAGCCGACTTCGAGCATCCGCATCGAACGCAACTCCATCAACAAAGCGGGGGAGGCGGTGAAGGTTTCTACCGAAGGTCGGCACGACCCCTGCGTCGGCATCCGTGCGACACCGATTGCGGAGGCGATGGTGGCGTTGGTGTTGATTGACCATGCGTTACGGCATCGGGGGCAGTGTGGGGATGTGGTTTGCGAGACACCCAAGATTCGTTAGAAATTTAATTTTTACATCGGAGGATTACCAATGGCAACAGATACCAAATGCACGTTTCAGATTACTGGTTGGGATGAAAAAACGTATCAAGAAATTGAGGGTAGTGCAAAGCTCAGTAACGCAAAGGTCACGCAGTCCTATTCTGGAGCCATTGAAGGCACCAGCACCATCGAATATCTCATGTCCTACACCGTTCATGGCACAGCCACCTTTGTCGGATTAGAGCGAATTTCCGGTACGGTAGATGGAAAGACTGGAACATTTGTCCTTCAACACGCGGGAGGTTTTTCGGAAGGGAAGGCACGCAGTTCGTGGTCGATTATTCCTGGCTCGGGAACTGGTGATCTAGTGAATCTTCGTGGCAGTGGTAGCTATGTGGCTGGTCATGGTGAGCCTGCTCAGGTTTCCTTCACATACACCTTTGAGCAAGCGTAGGGCGCAATAACCAACGGGCATTGCGTCGTATGGATTCAAAGCAAAACCGTCGGGGGTAGCCCGACAGCTAGTTACCTTCTTTTGCTTCGCCAAAAGAAGGTAACCGAAGAAAAGGCGACCCCGGTGCGCCGCCGCTGCGCGGTTCCCTGCGTTGCTCAAACGGTCAGGCGGCTGCGGAACTCGCGCTTCGCGCTCAGACAGTCCTCGCCGACTACCCCTGACCGTTTTCCGCTACTCGGCGGCGCACAGGGGATAGAGAAGCGAAACCCTAAAGTCAAAATTTAAAGTCCAAATCCAACCCCAAAAACATTAGGCCTCTGGCCTTGCAGGCGGGCGCTTTGCGCTCGCCCGCTCAACAAAAAAGAGAGTGGGCGTTACGCCCACACAAAACCGTTTTTGAATTTCCCTCCCCTGTGCGCCGCCTCGATAATTCGCAAACAAGCGGAGATTTAGGCGAGGACTGTTTGAGCGCGTAGCGCGAGTTCCGCAGCCCTGCTTGTTTGCGAATTATCGAGGGAACCCCAAAGGGGCGGCAAACCGGGGTCGCCTTTTCTTGGGTTACCTTCTTTTGGCGAAGCAAGAAAAAGTGACTAGCTGTCGGGCTACCCCCGACGATGTTGATTCTAAGTATTTAGAATTCTCACCCTTCGACAAGCTCAGGGCGAACGGCTTTAGATAAACCTACTTCCCCACCCTCTGATACAACCAATAATGCTCACCCTTGTCCCCCGGGCGACCACCTTCCCAGATTGTATTCCAGAGCTTCGGGTCTTCGCTGTGCGGGGTGGTACCTGTTCCCTGCACCAGCACCAGGTCGCACTCCGGTCTGGGTTGTTCTCTGACGGTAATATCGCCGAAGTATTGCAGCATTGCGCGTTGCGCTTCGCCGATCTGTCCGCCGGAGACGCAGTTGTAATTCGCGGGTAGCGTTTTCTTCATGCTTGCCACCATGACGCGATAACTCTTGCTGCTGTCCAGCCAGGGCATCCACAGCGTCACGGCGAGTATCCACAGCAGTGTTGCGCCCGCAGCCCAATTGACGACCGAGCGCCGGATGGAGCGGCCGACGCGCCAGACGAGCACCATCCATAGCACGGTGACGAAGACGGCGATCCAGAATTGGTTTGCTTGCAAGATCGGCTGAAATCCGGGGCGATAGTTTTTCAACTGTTGCGTGATGTAGGCCGGGCTGTCGACCAGCAGGCCTGTCCATCCCCACCAGAGCAGGATGGCGAGCAGCGCAAAGGTCATGATGCTGAACCAGTCCAGCGCATTTGCCGCGCCGCGCCGCAATGTAAAAAGTGCGGTCGTGGCGAGCAGCGTGAGCGGCAGCAGCATAGGCAGTGCGCTGAGATCGTTGATCTTTGGTGCAAGGCTCAGCGCAACCAGCATCACGCCGAAAGTCACCAGCAGCAATTGGAACTCAATTGCTTGCGCTAATTTTTTGCGCGCTTCCCATATCGCCCAAACCGCCAAGGGAAAAGCGGGCCATGCAAACCACGGCAGTAGGGTTAAATAATAAAAAGTTTCGGAATAATCGCCGCCGCGCGCATGGGTTACCCAGCGTCCGATATTGAGTTGCCACGCCCATTCGGCGAACAGCTGCGGCGAGCGCAGATACAGCAGGGTCGGCCAGATGGTCAGCCACGGCAACGCGCTCAATAGCGCGATGCCCAAGGTGATGTAGAAGGGGCGCGTTCTCCATGCAGGGAAGAACAATAGTGCGGCGCTGATGAACACGAAAAATACCGGTTCGATAAAGCCTTTGGACATGAAGCCGATACCGACGCCTGTGCCGAGTATGAGTCCCGCGAGCAGGTTGCGGCGCGTGCTCAGGGCGTAGCCGTAGATCATCATGGCGCATCCGGTGATCAGCGCCAGATCGGTCACAAGCAAATGCGCGCGTACCAGCAAGCCGAGAGAGCCGATGAGGATGATGGCGGCGGCCCAGCCCGCGCTCTTGCCGAACAGTTCGCGACCGGCAGCTCCGGTGAAGAGCAGGGTGAGCGTCATGTAAAAGCCGCTCGCTAAACGCGCTCCGTCATGCAGCGGCAGGAATGTGGCGCACAGCTTGGCGAAGATCGCGGCAGTCCAGTAGAACAGCGGCGGCTTCTCCAGAAACACGTCTCCCGCCAGCGTGGGCACCAGCCAGTCGCCGCTTTGCAGGATGTGATAGACCAGGCCGAAACTGTAAGCCTCGTCCGGCTTCCACGGGTCGTGCCCGATCAGCCCTGTTAGCAACCAGACCGCGCACAGCATCCCCATGAATAAAGCCTTGGTCGGGGTGATGAGCTGATCTTTTTGGTAGGGGTAGGGGAACATGCCGTAATTATGCCGGATAGTTCATTGGTGCCGGAAATAATGTAGGGACGAGCCCTGCTCCGAACAAGTGGCAACAAAAAAGGCAGCCAACGCTGCCTTTGATGCTGTTCGTAACGAGGGGAGCTTTAAGCTGCAGCTGTAGCGCCCTTGTTGTATTTCTGACGGAACTTCTCAACACGACCTGCCGTGTCCACAATCTTCTGTGTGCCGGTGTAGAACGGATGGCACTCGGAGCAAACTTCGATGTGCAAAGGCTTCGCCAGAGTCGAGCGAGTATTGAATTTGTTACCGCAGCTGCATGTCACTGCAACTTCGTTATATGCTGGATGGATGTCGGCTTTCATTTTTTTCTTTCGTCAATAATCGGTGCGGCAAGGGAGTACGCACACATGAGGGCGCGGATTATCCCTGAAAGATAATTGCCGCGCAACCTATTCGATAATTTCCGGGTTGTCAGTCCTGTTTAAGGCTGGCAAACGGGACTGAAAAAACAGCTGCCCGCAGATTGTGCAGATTTCGCATTATTAAACAATGAGTAAGGTGTAAGGTTGATCATTATTTGCACGGGGAGCCAGTCATGCGCAAGTGTCTCTAAAATAATCCGAAATCTGCGTGAATCTGTGTAATCTGCAGATGCAATTGCTGTTTATAGGATTAAACGATGCGTTAAAATGCGCGCCATGAAACTAATCTTTTCCACCCTGCGAGCCCATCCTTATGGGCGTGTATTCATTCTGTTCCTGCTTTTTCTGCTGCCTGCGACCTTGGTGCGTCTGGCGCTGTATCTGGGATATCACGACGATTTTAGCGGCTTGACGGCAACGCAAGTGCTCGCTTCGTTTCTGGTTGGTTTGCGTTTCGACTTCTCCATGGCGGTGCTGGTGATCGGCATTCCCTTGTTATTGATGTTGCTGCCGTTCCGTTGGAGCCATCATGTATTTTGGCAGCGCCTGTGGGGGTGGTATGTTTATGTTGCCCTGCTGGCCTTCGTTTTTATGCTGGTAGTCGATGCCGTTTACTTCGGTTATGTCCACCGCCATGTCGGCTCCGAGATCAATACGCTGGCGGCGGACATGGATTCGATGGTGAGCATCGCATTCAGCCAGTATCTCGGTTCGTTGCTGCTGTTCGTCGGCGGGACGCTGTTTGGCGCATGGCTCTGGCGCGGCATTCTCGCCCCGATTCCTGCTCGTCCTGCGCGCCCGTGGCTACGCTTGGCGATCTTGCCGGTCGCCTTTGTTTTTATGTTGGTAGTAGGGCGCGGCGGATTTTCCGGCAAGCCGATCAGCGTGGGCGAAGCTTTTTTCTCCGACTCGCTCGCACAAGGCTACCTTGCCTTGAATGGCGCGTTTGCGATGTCGCGCGCTTTGACCGAAGCGCCGCCCCCGCTCAAAACTTTCATGCCGCAAGAGCAGGCGACGGCGCTCACCCGGCAGCAACTCGCGGGCGACCATTCCATTTTTTCAAATAAAGACTATCCGCTTCTACAGCCCGCACATGCCGCAGCGGTCAAATCAAAACCCAACGTGGTGGTGTTAATGCTGGAAAGCTGGGGAGCGCTGCACATCGACGCCATGCGCCAGCAAGCGGGCTTGCCGCCTCTCGGTGTAACGCCCAATTTCGATGCGCTGGCAAAACAGGGGCGTCTGTACACCAAGTTTTATGCGAATGGACAGCGTTCGATCCAAGGTGCCGAAGCGATACTCGCGAGTCAACCGACTTTCCCCAGCATGCCTTTTCTGGGCGAAGGGCTAGAACAGAACCGGCAAAGCTTCATGGGCGAATTGGCGCGCACTCAGGGCTACGAGACTTTATTTTTGCAGAGCAGCGATCGCGGTTCGCTGCGTTTCGATGCGATCGCGGCTCGCGCCGGTTTCTCGACTTATCGCGGCGCGCAGGATCTGCCCAATCTACACGAGCGGCAAAAAAAGGCATCGACTTGGGGGACATGGGATCACAACACCTTTCAGGAAGCGCACCGACTGTTCGCCGCAGCGCATAAACCTTTTTTGGGTTTCATCTTCACTTCAGGTACGCATGTGCCGTGGCTCATCCCCGATGAACGCTGGCACAAATACACCGGCACTTCCGACCGCGAGGCATTTTTGAATTCGCTGCTTTACGCGGATTGGGCGCTGGGACAATTCATTGAGGCGGCCAAAAAAACCGGGTATTACGACAACACGATCTTCGTCATCACCGCAGACCACGCGGATGAATTCGTCGAGCACGTTGAGTATGTGCCCAATTTATTTCACGTCCCGCTGCTGATTGTCGGGCCGGGAATCAGCAGCGGCATCGACGACCGTGTAGGTAGCCAGTTCGATATTTTGCCCACGCTGATCGATGCGGGGGGGTGGGTAACTGCCTATGCCGGTCTGGGGCGCTCGTTGCTGGATGACACGCGCAAAGAGGCACGCGCAGCACTCTCCGTGCGCGGCGACGTTCTCGATTGGATCACGCCGCGCGGCTGGGTGTCGCACGACCTCACGCGCCGTGTCGGTAACTCGACAGGCTTGAAGCCGAACGAAGCGGATAGCCTGGAGCAAAATCTCCTCGCCACCTATCAGACCACCAGCCAGCTTCAGGTCGGCAATCGCATTCTTCCGCCGGGCAATTAATCGCGCAACCCGAAGCGCGCCAGCACTTCGTAACGCGCCCCTTGTTCGTCACTTAGCGATTGCACCAGCACGAACTCGCGTACTGGCCAGCGTACTGTGTTCATCTGCGGCAGCGGAGCATCGCTCCATTGGGTATGGCGCAGCAGGGTGACATGCGGTTTAAATTCGCGCGGCTCGAAATGGAAATGATGTTTGTGCAAGTGTTGTTCCAACGTGCGTACCAACTCAGTCAGTTCAATCGGCACTGTCTGCGGTGCGGCATAGACGATATGGTTGTGTCCCCAATAGCGCGCAACATCGAACTCAATCTCGAATGCGCTACCCATCACTTCCTGTGCCGCAAGTTGCAGTGCTTCCAGTCTATGAGCGTCGACCTCGCCTAGAAACACCAATGTGCTATGTAGCGTATCCGCGTGCATCTCCTTGCCTCTGCACTGCTCGCGTAGCCTAGGTTGCCATGAGGCTAGCGCAGTGCGTGTTGCCTCTTTTGGCCACAACGCAAAGAACAGGCGCAGGGAGGGTTTTGTGTCTATTTGCTTCATGTTCACAGCTTATCATTTCGACCTTGTTTCAGTGAGGGTCGAGCAATGCGGCGCATTGCAGTAAAATGCACGCTTTATTGAATGAAAGCCGACCAATGACCGCCCGTTTGCGCGAAATCCCCTATAACTACACCTCGTTTTCCGACCGCGAGATCGTCATTCGCATTCTCGGCAGCGAGGCGTGGGACATCATCAACACTTTGCGCGACGAACGCCGCACCGGACGCTCAGCACGCATGTTGTACGAGGTGCTTGGCGACATCTGGGTCATCAATCGCAACCCGTATTTGCAGGACGATCTGCTCGGCAACAACACGCGCCGCGCCGCGCTGGTCGGCGCGTTGCGCCACCGCCTCAATGCCATCGAGGAGCGCCGTCAGGATAATCTGCCCGTCAAACGTCTGCTCGAATTGACGCACGCAGCCATCAACGAATTCGAGGCCGAATTTGAATCCACGCTGCAATTGCGCCGTCGTACCTTGCGCGTGCTGTCGCGCTACACGCGGCGCGACAACATACAGTTCGACGGTTTGGCGCGCGTCTCGCATGTCACCGATGCCACCGACTGGCGTGTGGAATATCCGTTCGTGGTGCTGCATCCCGATACGGAAGAAGAAGTTGCGCCGTTGGTGCGCGCCTGTATCGAGCTCGGTCTGACCCTGATTCCTCGCGGCGGCGGCACCGGCTATACCGGCGGCGCGGTGCCGCTGGATAAGCGTGCCGCCGTTATCAACACCGAAAAACTGGATGCGCTCTCTGCGGTGGAAGTGCTCACGCTGCCGGGACTCGATCAGTCCTATGCCACCATCCATTGCGGCGCGGGTGTGGTGACTCGGCGCGTGATGGAAGCGGCGGAAGCCAACAAGCTGGTGTTCGCGGTCGACCCTACTTCAGCCGACGCTTCGTGCATCGGCGGCAACGTGTCGATGAACGCGGGCGGTAAAAAAGCCGTGATGTGGGGCACGGCGCTGGACAATCTGGCCTCGTGGAAAATGGTCACGCCGGACGGCCTGTGGATGGATATCGAACGTCTGGATCACAACCTCGGCAAGATCCACGACATTGAAATGGCGCGATTCCGCATCAGCCGTTTCGAGGCCGACGGCAAAACGCCGCGCGGCGAGCCGGAGATACTCAACATCCCCGGCGGAAAATTTCGCAAAACCGGATTGGGCAAAGACGTTACCGACAAATTCCTGTCTGGTTTGCCAGGTATTCAGAAAGAGGGTTGCGACGGGGTCATCACCTCGGCGCGTTTCATCCTGCATCGCGAACATAAATTCACGCGTACCGTGTGCCTGGAATTTTTCGGCCAGGTACGCGAAGCCGTGCCCGCCATCGTCGAAATCACCGACCTGTTCAAAAATCACGGCGCGCCCGCTGCGCAGACTTATCTCGCCGGGCTGGAGCATCTGGATGAACGCTATCTGAAAGCGGTGGGGTACGCCACCAAATCAAAACGCGGCACACGTCCGAAGATGGTGCTGGTGGCCGATGTGGTGAGCGACGACGAGAATGCCGCAGCACAAGCCGCCTCGGAGATTGTGCGCCTCGCCAATCTTCGCAGCGGCGAAGGATTCATCGCGGTGTCTGCCGAAGCGCGCAAAAAATTCTGGCTGGACCGCGCGCGCACCGCCGCCATCGCCAAGCATACCAACGCATTCAAGATCAACGAAGACGTGGTGATTCCGTTGCCGCGCATGGGCGACTATTGCGACGGCGTGGAGCGTATCAACATCGAGCTGTCGTTACACAACAAAATTAAATTGTTGGGCGCTCTGGATGAATTCTTCGCGGGCGAACTGCCGCTTTACTATCAGGACGACGCGCAACTGGGCAGCGCCGAACTGCTGGGAAACCGCCCTGAGCAAGCACGCGAACTGTTGGCGGAAGTGCGCGCGCGCTGGCAATGGATTTTGGAGAACCTAGATAAACCAGTGACAGATTATCCATTCCCACCTTCGTCTCCAAATGGAAATGAGAATTTGCTGAAGGGAGCGTCATGGCTATCTCCACTCCCTGTAGGTGAGGGTATCAGGGGGGAAACTGTATTCGATGCCGTGCAGCGCCACCTGCTGCGCGCCTCATGGAAGCGCGAAGTGCGCGAACCGTTGCGTCACATGTTCAGCGGCAGCACTTACCAGCCTATTCTCGAACGCTGCACCGCGCTGCATCAGGCGGTGTTGAAGAGCCGCGTGTTTGTGGCGCTGCACATGCACGCGGGCGACGGCAACGTGCATACCAATATTCCGGTGAACTCGGACGATTACCAGATGCTGCAACAAGCCTACGACGCGGTGGACCGCATCATGCAGCTGGCGAAAGATCTGGGTGGCGTGATCTCCGGTGAGCACGGCATCGGCATCACCAAATTCGATTTTCTGGAAAGCGCCGAAATCGCCGAATTCGCGGCGTACAAACGCAAGGTTGATCCCGAAAACCGCTTTAACCGAGGCAAGCTGCTGGCGGGCGGTAACCTTGAGCGCGCTTATACACCGAGCTTCAACTTGATGGAATTGGAAAGTTTGATTCTGGAAAAAAGCGAGCTCGGCAAAATCGCCGACTCGATCAAAGACTGTCTGCGTTGCGGCAAGTGCAAGCCTGTGTGCACCACCCATGTGCCGCGCGCCAATCTGCTGTATTCACCACGCAACAAGATACTTGCTACTTCGTTGTTGATCGAGGCGTTTTTGTATGAGGAGCAGACGCGGCGCGGCATATCTATCGCGCACTTCGACGAATTCAACGACGTGGCCGACCATTGTACGGTGTGCCACCGCTGTGAAAATCCGTGCCCGGTGAACATCGACTTCGGCGATGTGACCGTCGCCATGCGCAATTTTCTGCGCTTGCAGGGCAAGAAGAAGTTCAGCCCGGTATCGTATGCATCCATGCTGTATCTGAACGCGTCCAATCCGGTCACCATCAAGCTGATGCGCAAAGTGATGATCGAGTGGAGCTACAAGGCACAGCGCCTCGGCTATCAGGTGAGCAAGTATCTGGGGCTGTTCCGCAAACAGGTCGCGCATCCACCCTCCACCGTGGGCGGTGCGCCGCTCAAATCGCAGGTCATCCATTTTTTCAACAAGCCGATGCCGGGAAACTTGCCGAAGAAGACCTCGCGCGCGCTGCTGGACATCGAAGACGCTACTATCGTCCCGATCATCCGCGACCCGCGCAAGGCGAATGAAGATTCCGAGGCGGTGTTCTACTTCCCGGGTTGCGGCTCGGAGCGCTTGTTCGGGCAAGTGGGGCTGGCGACGCAGGCGATGCTGTACGAGACCGGTGCAATCACTGTGCTGCCGCCGGGCTATATCTGTTGCGGCTATCCGCAGACAGCGAGCGGACGTGAGGACATTGGGAGCCAGATCACCACCGACAATCGCGTGCTGTTCCACCGTGTCGCCAATACGCTCAATTATCTCGACATTAAAACCGTGGTGGTGTCGTGCGGCACCTGCATGGATCAGTTGTTGAAGTACCAGTTCGACAAAATATTTCCCGGCTGTCGTCTGCTCGATATTCACGAGTATCTGCTGGAGAAAGGCGTGAAGCTGGAAAATCCAACGGGCAAACGCTACATGTATCACGAGCCATGCCACACGCCGATGAAGACATACCAGTCTTTGCAGGTGGTGAACCAGCTCATGAACAGCGAAGTCAAGCTCAACGACCGCTGCTGCGGCGAGTCTGGCACTTGGGCGTTGAGCAATCCGGCTATCGCCACGCAAGTGCGCTTCCGCAAGGAAGAGGAGATGCGCAGGGGGGCCGATGCCTTGCGTGCTGACGGCTTTGCCGGAGAAGTTAAAATCCTCACCTCCTGTCCGGCGTGCCAACAGGGGCTGTCGCGCTATGCCGATGATGCCGGCACGACCACGGATTACATCGTGGTGGAAATGGCGCAGCATTTGCTCGGCGAAAACTGGTTGGCTGACTACGTGCAAAAAGCCAATAATGGCGGCATCGAACGCGTTTTACTTTAAATATGCTCGACCTGCCTCTCGAACCCACCGACGACCTCGCGCGCCCCGCCTTTAAAGATAAGGCAAGCTGTGAGGAATGGCTGCACCAGTTGCAACTCACCAATCTGCATCAGGCGCATGGTGTGTTGCGCGTGCAACTCGACGAATTCAACCGTTATCCGATGCGCGGTCTGGAACGTTTGCATATTCTGGAGTTGCTGCGCGAGACCGTGGTGCTGGTGCAGGGCGACTACGCCAAGAAACTCATCTCGAAAAAACTGCCACTCAGCGACGATGAGCTGACCATCTTCGTTTCCATCGTCGGTTTGTGGCAAAGCTTGGTGACCGGCTATCTGCGTTGCCTACAGGCTTATGCGGCCGGAGATAAGCAGCTTGCGGAATCCGCTGCGCTGCTGACCCAGCGCTGCTTGCGCTACAGCGGCTTGCAAATATTCGAACACTTGCGCAGCGGCTATGAGTTCGACGGCAAGCTGTGGCATCAACTGCACGCCTTGTTTGCGTTCGCCGAGGAGCAGGGCTTCCACCAGATCAAGGTGAGCGATGAGCTGCATTCAGCCGGACATCCGGGCTCGTGCCAGATGGTTTATGCCAAGATTCTGCTTGCCTGCCATGCGCACCCTGCCGAACTTACGCGCGGACAATTGCTGTTGCTCGATCGTTGGTTTTGCTTGTGGGGAGATGTTTTTACCGTTGAGCGCCGTTACAGTAGCAGTAAAGACGACGCTCCGCCGTTGGCCGTCGATCTCGCCAGCGCGCAGGGCTTGCAGCCAGTCGAGCACATCACCCCGTCCGCCAGCATGCGTTATTTGGCCATGGTGCAGCTGAGCAAATTATTGCGCGTGAAAACCATCTTGCTGCAGCAAGGACAATCGCCGCTACAGCTCGAGCTGGGCAGCGAGTGTAACAGCACAGATTGCGCTGAATTTCTCGGCAGGTTGCATCATTATTGCTGCGAAGCGAGCAATGACCGCCACGCCGAGCGCCATATCATCGCGCAGTCGGCAAACCTGTGTTTCAACATCGAAGGCATCTACGCGCACATCGCCCACAAGCCGTTCAGGCAGCCGGGCAAAGACACCACCTCGGACAGCATGGCGCGCAAACAGATCGCCGCATTCGGGCGGGTGTTGTCCGACACGAACCGCCATGACATCGTGCAACTCGGCTTTGCGCTGGAAAGTTGGCATATCGAAAACGAAAGCCTGCTGGGGGCAAGAGTATTGCGTGAGGGCAACCAGGGCGAGCGCGTCGGTACGCATCAGATCGTCGCGGTGAAACCGAGCGATGCCAATGCCTTCATGCTCGGAAAAGTGACTTGGGTCGTTGTCACCCGCAGCGGGCAGTTGCGCATGGGCATCCAGTACTTTCCCGGTATGGCGCAAGCCATCGCCATCAAGGGCAAAGGACTTGGCACGACCCTGTCCGACAAGGCGGTAGCCGCATTGCTGTTGCCCGAGGTTCCGGCGCTCAAGACACCGGCCAGCCTTATCGTGCCGCGCGACTTTTTCCGCCCGGAGCGGCTCGTCGATATCGCTCATCTCGACGATGGAAATCAGACGGTCAAAATGGGATTCAGTGTGGACAAAGGCGCGGACTACGAACGCGTGAGCTTCACGCCAGCGTAGCCAAACAGAATAGCCAGCTTGCGTGTGTTGCAGCAGCTCCAGTGACCGGTTTATGGCAGGTAGTTCGTGAGCTCGACGGTCTCTGAAGTGGGCAGAGCCGTCGGTCAAAGAGATTGTGTTGAAGTCAGCTCATCGGCCATAGCCGACTTCAGCAATGAGCACCGCCATGTCCGCTACGCATAGCTAAGGAGACCTCAGTTTGTGTCCAGATCAACTCGCCTTTCCCTGAACTACTTAGATTAAACCTGTCCACCCACACCTTTAAACTTCTCAACAAAAGCAGCGATTTTCTGGAACACGCTTTGTTTTTTGGTCAGGTATTGCGGATTAAGCGGGCTCATTTTAGGCAGAATGGCATTGAGCTCAGTGCCATTGTCACTGGCAAATTCCCGCTTTAGCGAGGTGGTGATGTAACGCTTAGCCGCCTCTGCATTCAGGCTTTCGCTACTAATTAGCTCTTGCGCCTCACGCTGTTGTTCCTCTTGAGCAAAGGTGAAGAAGGCATCAATAACACTGGCCTTATCGCCAAGCTGGTCTAGGTCGGATTGATTTATAAAATCAACCAGCAAGCTTTCTTTGGCGCGATTGCCAAGACTCGCGCGAATCACTCGGCGTACGTCTTCAACCAATGTCGCTTTATCTTTAACCTTTATATTGTTTTCAAAAATGAGTTCCAGAATGTAGTCCAAGTTGATCTCTTGTGACTTAAGCAGATCAACCTCAAACACCACGTCATCCCAATCAATGGTGGATTTATCTTTTGCATTGGAAGATTTTTCCCGACGCAACCAGTCGCGAACATCGTTGTAGGTTGAACGGTAATCCTGAACTTTTCGTTCAGAGAGCATCTGGATTGCTTGCAACGTTGCCAAGTCATCATCGTTTAAATAATGCTGCGCCTTAAACGCCTCAACCGCCTGCGGATCACTCATGTCAACGCTTTGCAAAGCCTTCAGGCTGGCGAACTCGTCGTAGTTTTGCAGCACATTCTCAACGCGCAAATATTCGCCAAACAGTTTCGCAAAAGCCTTTTTGTCGGACTCTTTTTCAATGGCAGAGGGATCAGGAAAGCGCTGCTGCAACTCCCTCACCACTTCCACAAAGCCACGCCGCGCCTCACCAGTGATCACATCGGTAAAGCCATCCATGTATTCCCTGTAGCTCTTCTCCAGCACCACGTTCTTGGTGTTTGTATCGCCAAACAGCGTGATGGCATCAATCGTGGCTTGTTCCAAATCGCGGAAGGTAACGATATTGCCAAAAGTCTTAGTGGCATCGTAAATACGGTTGGTACGCGAATAGGCTTGCATCAAGCCGTGGTAGCGCAGATTTTTATCAACAAACAAAGTGTTCAGCGTGGGCGCATCAAAACCGGTCAGAAACATGCCGACCACAATCAGCAAGTCGATTTCTTTGCTTTTAACGCGCAGGGAAAGATCACGGTAATAGTTCTGAAAGCCATTGCCATCCACGCCGTAATTGGTTTTAAACAGCGCGTTGTAGTCAGCGATGGCCGCGCTTAAAAATTCTTTTGCGCTGCTATTCATAGCTGAAACATCAAAGCCCTCGTCCTGAATATCGCCTACTGCATCCTGTTCTTCATTGGCCGCAAACGAGAAGATGGTGGCGACTTTCAGCGGTTTATCGCTGCCTTCTTGTAATTTCTTCAAAGACTCGTAATACAGCTTCGCGGCATCCACACTACTCACTGCGAACATCGCGTTGAAGCCTTTGGCACCGGCTTGCAGGCGATGGGTTTTTTGCCGGAAGTTATTCAAGATGTACTGCGAAATTTCACGAATGCGGTCGGGGTGCAACAAGGCTTGCTTGTTTTCTGCCGCGTTGAGTTTTTTCTCGTCATGCTCGGTTTCAATGGCCTTGAACTGAGGACGCACATCGTTGTAGTCCACCTTGAACTTCAATACTTTTTCATCACGAATGGCATCGGTGATCACGTACGAATGCAGCTCGCGGCCAAACACGCTAGCGGTCGTCTCTGCACCGAGGGCGTTCTGCGGAAAGATCGGTGTGCCGGTAAAACCAAACTGATAAAACTGTTTAAATTTTTTCTTCAGGTTTTTTTGAGCTTCGCCAAACTGGCTGCGGTGACATTCATCAAAAATAAACACCACTTGCTTGTTGTAAATCGGCAGGTCGCCTTCGCCTTTCATCAGGTTGTTGAGCTTCTGGATGGTGGTGACAATAATCTTGTTGTCGTCCTTATCCAGATTGCGCTTAAGCCCGGCGGTGCTGTCAGAGCCATTGACACTGTCTGGCGAAAAACGCTGGTACTCCTTCATGGTCTGATAATCCAGATCTTTACGATCCACCACAAAAAACACCTTGTCGACAAATTCCAGATCAGTCGCCAACCGCGCCGCTTTAAAACTGGTTAGGGTCTTGCCCGAGCCTGTGGTGTGCCAGATAAAGCCACCGCCCTCAAGATGGCTCCAGTTTTTGGCTTGATAGGCGCTTTTGATTTTCCACAAAATGCGCTCGGTGGCGGCAATCTGATAGGGGCGCATCACCAACAAGGTATCACTCACATCAAACACCGAATAATGCAGCAGCACATTGAGCAAGGTGTTTTTCTGGAAGAAAGTGGCGGTAAAGTCTTTTAAATCTTTAATCAGGCCGTTATCCGATTTCGCCCAATTCATGGTGAAGTCGAAGCTGTTTTTGTTGCGCTGCGTGGTGTTGGCAAAATAACGGCAATCCGTGCCGTTGGAAATCACAAACAGCTGCAAATACTTGTACAGCGAATGCTCGCCATTAAAGCTCTCTTTGCTGTAGCGATGCACTTGGTTAAAAGCTTCACGAATTGCCACGCCGCGTTTTTTCAACTCCACCTGCACCACCGGCAAACCATTCACCAAAATCGTCACATCGTAACGATTGGCGTGCGAACCCGTTTGCTCAAACTGCTTGATGACTTGCACTTTGTTGCGGGCGATGTTCTTTTTGTCTAACAGGTAAATATTCTTGATGCGGCCATCGTCAAACACAAAATCATGGATATAGTCATCGTGAATCTTGCGGGTTTTATCGACAATACTATCGCTGGGCTTATCCAGCCAAGTCTCCACAAATCGCAGCCACTCACCGTCGGAAAATTGCGTGTTATTCAGCGCCTGCAAAGCTACACGCACATTCGCCAGCAGCTTCTCGGGCGTGTTTAAATCGGGCACATATTCATAGCCCTGATTCTGCAAATCCTGAATAAACTCCCGCTCCAAATCGTATTCACTTTGGTAGCTTTCATTGACCTGCCATTCCTTGGTGTATTTATCCAGAACGATGAAGTTTTTTGTTTCGGCGATGGGCGTGGTGTAGTTAATCATTCATTTTGCCTTTGTTTGATAACTGCAATTGCCTGGCGTTTTGCGAGGTGACAACCTTCTTCCCTGTTTCTGCTTCCAATTTCAGCCTGGCTTCTTTCGCCACACCGCCACCACGCTTTGCCACATCCTCGTGTTCTGCAAACGACTGCGGGTTGACGACTTCTGAAATTTCCTTGGTGGACAACTCTGCCAGCATATTCATCACCAACTCTTTATTGGTCATGTTGTCGCGCAAGTTTTCTTTTTTCAGCCCTTTGTGTTGCTTGTATTCTTTTGCAGATTTTTCTGCCCAGGTTTTGTAAATCACATCGGTTAAGAAGGCGAATTCCGCACCCTCTTGCAAGCCGTGCTTTTTCCATTCGTCAGTCAATTCCTTGCGAATCTCGATGCTTTTTAAGCGTTGGTTAATCCAGCTATCCGAATAACCCAAGCGCTTGTAGTCCAGCATGGCTTGCTCGATGGATAATTCCGGGTCTTGCAATTGGTCCAAACGCTGGTTGGCAACCTCGGCCAGCCATAGCTTGAAGGGTTCAGCTTTCTTGGAAGGAATAGACTGAATGATGCGAAACAACTGCCGGGTGGTCGCAGCCAGCGTTTTTCTTGATTTTCCAGAAGCGGACGGCATGGCTACCTGGGGACAATTTGTCCCCAGGTACTCACCTAATTGTTCGTCCCGCTTGCGCAGTTTTTTCAAATAATCCGTGGGGTTCGCACTGTCCGTGAGCGCAGCTACCACATCAACGATAGAAAAAAACCACTCTTCCTGTTCGGCATCCCAGTGGCTGCGGATATGCACCGACTCAAACAACTGGAGTTTTGTCTCAGTCTGCATGGCGATTCCCCTTAGCAGTGGTATGTTCCAAAATGGAATACACCACTGCTTCTTGCAGCTCATTGCTTTCAAAAATGTTCTTCAGGTGCTTGGTGATGGCCGGACGCTGTACGCCAAACAGCTCCGCCATGCGCTCCTGCGTCAGCCAGATGCTTTCATTACTGAGCAGCACCTCCACTTTGATTGAGCCATTGGGCGCGGTGTAGCGCAGGAATTCCGTGGTCTGGTCTTGCAGCGTGAGATTGTGCTTGGACATGGGCTTTTTTCCTTACGCGGCGGTGGGCGTGGGGGCTTCAAACTTGGGGAAGCTCAACAGCAAATCGCGGTAATGCTCGTATTGCTTTTGGCGCAATGCAATTTCGCGCGGCAAGCCTACACTGATGGAGTTGGTTAGGGCGTCGAATTTATCCAGGATAGCGACTATGCGGGCTTGCTCTGCGAGGGATGGAAAGGGCAGTTTTAATTGTTCAAAAGTACCAAGGTTGATATTGCTTTGCGCACTGCTTTTCTCTTTCCCTTTTTCTTCTATCTTGGCTTTAGTTGATTGAAGAAGGTATTCAACATATCCAGAGCTGGTTTTATTAGGGTCGGCAACAAAGCCAATGATACTGTCAGGGAAGCACGCATCAAAGCCTAATATGGATGTTTCCGCAATATTTGCTGCAATTGTGATGCACAGCGTTCCCTTGGGCCATAACTTGCTTTGCTTTAAGCCAAGCTCGCTGTATGTTTGACTGTATTGAGTGATGATGTGCGGTGCGCTTCTAATATCACCTGTTTGTATAAAGGGTATATCGCCGCCATACAGCTTTTCGTCATTTCTAGGGCGATGCTTAGATTTGCCACGGCCAAAATCAAGTGCCATTTCTGGCAACGTCTTCCACCCTACTACCCCTTCTTCAAAACTCAACAACTCGTCGCGATAGTAGTTGTATTGTTTTTTGCGTGCGGTCAGCTCGGCGGTCAGCTCGGCGGTCAGCTCGGTGAATGCATCCAGAATGCGGACGATTTCGGCTTGGATCTCAAGCGATTTTATTGGGTTTTCTGGGCATGGGATGGGGATTTTGAGTTTTTCAACTACTGATTTCGATAAGCGAGGAATGCTTGCCCTACGAACTTGAGATGAAATTTCATTTTGTCGAGTTAATAGGAAGTGGTACAGAAATTTGCTATCGATGCCATCTGATGTTAGGAAAAAATAAACATCATCTGCCGCCCAAAAATCAACATTACTATATCCAATTTCACCTGCTGCTCCTGCGCTGATAATAAAAGCAGTGTCAGATTTGACATTGCTTTCATGATAGTAGCCAAGGGGAGTCATGCAATTTTGATAGACAGCATAATTGCCAGTTACCTCTAATTGGCTTTTAACAAGTCTTTTCCCGCGTTGAAGGCCAACCACATCCCCCAACACCTTCCATTGCACCTCAACCCCATCCAGCAGCTTTTCCATGAAATTCATGCTGCTCATGCCTACAGCTCCTCAGTCTTGAATTCGCTATAGCCTTCGTAGTAATAGCTGACATCAATGCCCTTCATAAACAGGGCGCGGTCATCAATCTGGTCGGTGAGGGCTTGTTTGAGCAGGGCTTTGATTTCAAGGTCTTTCGCCACACTGCGTTGCATGGCAGATAGATAGTCCTCTTTATCGACCCGGTTCCAATCCACCACCTGTTGAATTTCTTTTTTCAACATCAGATCCAGCCAAATGCGGGTGGCACGGCCATTGCCTTCGCGGAACGGATGTGCAACATTCATCTCGACATATTTTTCGATGATTTCATCAAACGTGCTTTGTTGCATGGCGTCGATATGTTTTAGCGATGTTTCAAGATACATCACCCGCGCAAAAGCAGTTGTGCCTTTGGCGATATTTACGTCGCGAATTTTTCCGGCAAAGTCATATATATCTTCAAACAAATAGGCATGAATAAAAGCAAGTCCGGCGAAGCTGCCAACCTCGACTTTGGAAATATCGCCAGAATCAAAAAGTTGTTTGGCCTTTTGCTTGCTGATTTTTTCTTCAGCACGGGCGAGTTCGATTTGATCGGTGATGTTGAGTTTGTTTGCCAGAATCATGCGCTTGCTCCTTCTTTTTGAACGGTCAACTGTTGGTTGACAGTTGCTTTTTCGTCCAGCTCCTGGTCGTCAAAAATAGCCTGAATGTGCTTGCTGATATTTTGCTTGGTGGTTTGAAAAAGCTCGGCAATTTCTAATTGAGATAAGCAAACCGTACCGTTTTCCAGGCGTAAATCAATTACGGTCGTACCGTCTTCGGTGGTGTAAATAATGACATCGCTCATGCCTTAAGCCTCCTCGCCTTCAATCTCGGCGACGATGGCATCTATATCCGCCCGCAGCTTGTCGATCTTGGCGACAGTGGTTTTCAGCTCGGCATTCAGCTCGGAAATATCCACCACTTCGCGGTTGTCTTTGACTTCTACATAGCTGATGACCGAGAGGTTGTAGTCGTTGGCAGCGATGGCATCAGAAAGCAACGATTTGGCAAAGTGCTCAACATCCGCTTTGCTATCGAACACTTGCATGATTTGTTCGATATGCTTTTCGGTGAGCACGTTGTTATTGGTTTCTTTTTTAAACAGGCCGGCGGCATTAATAAACTGGGTGGTGGTGTCGGTTTTGTGTTTGGAGAGCACCAGAATATTCACGGCGATGGTGGTGCCAAAGAACAGGTTGGGCGCTAACGAGATCACGGTTTCAACGTAGTTGTTATCCACCAGATATTGGCGGATTTTTTGCTCGGCACCGCCACGGTAAAAAATGCCGGGGAAGCAGACAATGGCGGCGCGGCCTTTGCTGGAGAGATAACTCAAGGCATGCAGCACGAAGGCAAAGTCGGCTTTGGATTTGGGTGCTAACACACCCGCCGGGGCAAAGCGGTCATCGTTGATCAGGGTGGGGTCGTCTGCGCCTATCCATTTCACCGAGTAAGGCGGGTTGGAGACAATGGCATCAAAGGGTTTGTCATCACCAAAATGCGGGTTTCGCAGCGTATCACCCAGCTGAATGTTGAACTTGTCGTAGTTGATGTTGTGTAAGAACATGTTCATCCGCGCCAGGTTGTAGGTGGTGTGGTTGAGCTCCTGACCCCAAAAACCGTCTTCAATAATGTGGGCGTCAAAGTGTTTTTTGGCTTGCAGCAGCAGCGAGCCAGAGCCACAGGCGGGGTCATAAATCTTGTTGACGCTGGTTTGCTTGTGCATGGCGAGCTGCGCAATTAGCTTGGACACGTGCTGCGGGGTAAAAAACTCGCCACCGGATTTGCCGGCATTGGCGGCATAGTTTGAGATGAGAAACTCGTAGGCATCGCCAAACAGGTCGATGTGGTTGCCTTCAAAGTCTCCAAATTCCAACCCGGCCACGCCTTTGAGCACGGCGGCCAAGCGGATGTTTTTATCCTTCACCGTATTGCCAAGGCGGTTGCTGGTGGTATCAAAATCGGCAAACAGGCCTTTGATGTCACGCTCAGACGGGTAGCCGTTGGCTGAGCTTTCGATGGCGGCAAAGATGGCGGCCAAGTCGGTATTCAGGCTTTCGTTGGTGTTGGCGCTGGCGACGATGGTGGCAAACAACTGGCTGGGATAGATGAAGTAGCCCTTGGTTTTAATGGCATCGTCTTTGATTTCCGGGGTGATGACCTTATCGGCAAGCGCCGCATAGTTGATGCTGTCGTCACCGCCTTCGATGTAACTGGCAAAGTTTTCACTGATAAAGCGATAGAACAGAGTGCCGAGTACGTACTGCTTAAAATCCCAGCCATCCACTGCGCCTCGTACATCATTGGCAATCTGCCAGATTTGGCGTTGCAGTGCGGCGCGTTGCTGACTACTTGTCATTCTGTTATTCCTGTTTGATGGGTTATTACAAGCGGGTAAGCTTCATTTTATATTGTACTTCCTTGGAGAGGCGCTTAACCGTTCTCCAAAAGATAACGGCACCATTTATATTGGTGCCATTATGCGTAGCGGATTGGCTCGCCGCCCTGGACTCGAACTGAGGTCGTCTTAGCTATGCTTAGCGGACGTTTCGGCGCTCGTTACTAAAGTCTGCTTTGGCCTGCGGAGCTGACTTCAACACAATCTCTTTGACCGACGGCTCAGTCCACACAGTGTGAGTTCGCCACCGGCAGCTATCGGGTGATGATCAAAGCAAAACCCGTTTGGCCGGAAACACGATGCTGAACGTGCTGCCCTTGCCTTCTTCGCTGACCACATTCAGATGCGCCTGATGGCGGCTGGCGATGTGTTTGACGATAGCCAGTCCCAGCCCCGTGCCTCCCGTCTCGCGCGAGCGGCTACGATCCACGCGATAAAAACGTTCCGTCAAACGCGGGATGTGTTCGGGCGCGATGCCGATGCCGCTATCGCTTACGCTGAACGCTGTTTGCCCGTCTTCCAGCTTATGCCAGTGCATCACGATGTCGCCACCTTGCGGCGTGTAGCGCACCGCATTGGATACCAGATTGCCGAACGCGCTGCGCAACTCGCCGGTATTGCCCTGCAACTTCGCGGCACAATCCATCTCCAGTTTCAGCACATGTTTTCCCGCGCTCAACGACTGCCCTTCAAGATGCAAAGTTTGCAACAGTGCCGGCACGTCCACCGTTTCTTCCACCAGTGTATTGAGCGAGTTTTCCAGACGCGAGAGTGTCAGCAGGTCATCCACCAGGCCTTCCATGCGCTTTGTCTGCTCGCTCATCAGCAGCAGGGCGCGGCGCGACATATCGTTGTCCAGATTCGGCATGTCCTGCAACGTTTCGACAAAGCCGTTTACCACGGTCAGCGGCGTGCGCAATTCGTGCGATACGTTCGCCACGAAATCGCGGCGCATGGTCTCGATGCGTTCGAGATGCGTGATGTCGCGACTGATCAATAATTTTTTGTTGACACCGTAAGGCACGACCTTGATGGAGAGCACCAGATCGTCCTGGCGCGTTCCGCGCAAAATCAGGGGTTCGGTGTAGTTCGCCATCGACAGGTATTGCACGAATTCCGGCTGCCGCGCGAGATAAGTGATCTGCTGTCCCACGTCGCGCGCGGCATCCAAACCGAAGTGAAGCTCCGCCAGCGGGTTGCACCATTCGATGTGGTCGGCATCGTCAAGAATCGCCACGCCCTCGGGCAACGCGGATGTCGCCTGCTCGATTTGCTGCAATGCGGCTGCATGTTTCTCGCGCGCCTCGCGCTGTTTGCGCATCATTTTGTTGAGGCGAGTAAATACCTCTTCCCATAATCCCGAGGCATCCGGCACGCTACTCGTCTCGGAAGACATCGACCAATATTCCAGTGCGGCGAGTTGGCGCAGCTGTGCGATCAGGCGCAACAAAATTGCGGTTCCGAAGAACAAAGCGGCAGACAACGCGTCAAAAATTCCCCATAACAAAAGAGAACCCACCAGCACCAGAAAGGGAAAAAACAAAGCGCGCTGCCAGAAATCAAACACTCTACATATCCTGAAATTTTCGACGCGCCATTATACGGCGGGGATTTGACGCTGCAATTATTTTTCCCCCGCCGTGACCGGCATATTAAAAATTTGATACGTAATCGAAAAAGAATTGGTTATTTACGCCTGCCACACACCAAACCCTGCCCCGCGCAAATCGATTCCCATCTCGACTTCCATGGTGCATGCCTCGTCATAGGACATCGGATTGAATGCCTCGTATAGGTCGGGCAATAAGCGCAGTCCGTAATCTTTGACGTAGCGATTGGATTGGATGCCGGCTTTGTGTTTGTCGAAGCGCACGTCGGGGTCGAGTCCGGTCATGCCAACATACACACAGGGCTTGCCGGTGATGTAGCCCGGATTGCATTTCTTGAATTTCCCTTCGTGCAAAACGTCTTTCGATAGTTCGATTACATAGACATGGTAATGCTTGCGGCGTGCCATAAATATTGCGGACTAAGCCAGTGTGGCTTGCACGCTGGGTCGCGCGCTAATCTGTTTAAACCACAGCGCCAGAGTCGGATGCGTGCCGCGCCAGTTGCGTTCGGCTTGGCGCAGATCGAGATAGAGCAGCGCGCTCAGCAGTGCGAGGTCGGCCAGCGTGATGCTCTCGCCTTCGCACCAGCTGTGCGCTCCCAGCAATTGCGACGCATATTCCAGTGCTTTGGTGATAGCGGTGTTGTGCAATTCAAGAGTGGTGGCTTGCTGTTTTTCCGGCGGACGGATGCTTTCAGTGCGCACCACCACGGCAGAATCCATGATGCCGTCGGCCAATGCTTCCCAGCGTTTGACGCGCAGCCGCGCGGCGGGGTCGTTGCGCGGAATCAAGATGGGTGCGTCGTTCAGCGTGTCGGCATAGTCGGTGATCACCGGCGAATCAAATACGCAAAAACCGTCGTCGAGAATCAGCGCCGGAATACGTCCCAGCGGATTGACGCGCAACACCAAGCTGCCCGGGTCACTAGGCGGATCAATTACGTATTCGTGCGGAATGTTTTTCTCCAGCAAAACGAGGCGCACTTTGCGCGCGTAAGGGCTGGTGCTTGAGCCGAGCAGTTTCATGGCGTTTTCCTGTGGTGTGGTCGTAGCTGAATTATCTCGCCCGGCCTGTGCGGGCACAAATTTTTTTTCAAGCAAAGATCCGCTTATAATCAATCGCTATAAATACAGAGCCCGATATTCTTTTGCGGCCAAGCTGATATTGGCTACAGTGTATCTCGCAGGGCCTGCTATTGACGCTATCGCGAATCTACTTGAAGGAGAAAACATGTCGAACCAGTTTGCAGATAACTCGCTGTCCGTCGGACACACGCCGCTCGTCAGATTGAACCGCATAGGTGACGGGGCGAAAGCCATCATCCTCGCCAAAATCGAAGGGCGCAATCCGGCGTATTCGGTGAAAGACAGGATCGGCGTGGCGTTGATCGACGATGCCGAAAAACGCGGTCTGCTCGGGGCGGGCAAAGAGCTGGTGGAGCCCACCAGCGGCAATACCGGGATTGCGCTGGCCTTTGTGGCGGCGGCGCGCGGCATTCCACTCACGCTGACCATGCCCGAGACCATGAGCGTCGAGCGTCGCAAGTTGCTGATCGCCTACGGCGCGAAGCTGGTGCTGACCGAAGGCGCGAAAGGCATGAGCGGTGCGGTGGCGAAAGCCAAGGAGATCGCAGCTTCGGATAAAAAATACGTGTTGCCGCAACAGTTCGAGAACCCCGCGAATCCGGCCATCCACGAAGCCACTACCGGCCCCGAGATTTGGAACGACACCGACGGCAAGATCGATATCTTCGTGTCCGGTGTGGGTACGGGCGGCACCATCACAGGCGTATCGCGCTTCATTAAAAAGACCAAAGGCAAAGCGATCAAGTCGGTGGCAGTAGAGCCTTCCGCCAGCCCGATTCTCACGCAAAAGCGCGCGGGGCAGGAGCTCAAGCCCGCACCTCACAAAATCCAGGGTATTGGTGCGGGCTTTGTGCCCGGCGCACTCGACTTGTCGCTGGTAGACGATATCGAACAGGTGACAAACGAAGATGCGGTGTTGTATGCGCGCCGTCTGGCGCGCGAGGAGGGCATCATCTCCGGTATTTCCAGCGGTGCAGCCGTGGCAGTGGCGGTGCGTCTGGCGCACAAGGCGGAGAACGCGGGTAAAACCATCGTTGTGATTCTGCCTGATTCGGGCGAACGCTATCTGAGTTCTATCCTGTTCGAAGGAATGTTCGACGCGGCAGGTTTGCCGCTTTGAGCTGAGCGATGAACAGGGCATGTGCAACAACGGTATATTTGCCGCAAGAAAACAGCCCCCGCACAGCCAAAATTTGTCGGTGCTATTATGTGTTTGGGGCTGTTGCGAAAAGGGCGGAGCAGGGAATTTCGGTGCCAGTCGCGCTGCATAAAACTCCCTTTGGGTTTATTATGTGTGCCCCGTGCAGTTAGCGCTCATAGTCGTGCGACATGAACAATATAGACTCTCTCACCGGCTTTTTGGATCGATTAGGCTGCCTGCACGAAGCGGTGATGCTCACCGCCGACGCAACGGATAGCCGCCAGCCGTTCGCCGTCATCTGGCTCGACCTCGACCGTTTTAAAAAGATCAATGATTCGTTTGGTCATCTGGCGGGAGACGAGATCATCCAAAAATTCGCGCTGCGCTTCCGCAACCGGGTAAGCGGTCGCGCGGTACTCTGCCGCATGGGCGGTGACGAATTCGTATTCCTCGTGCCGAAATGCGATCTGGCTCAGGCGCAGCAGCTTGCCGGCGAGTTGGCAAGAACGGTTGAAGAGCCGCTTACCATTGGCAATCTGACCTTGCGCCCCACCGCGAGCATCGGCGTCGCAATCCATAGGGCACCTCTAAAAATCACCCGAAATAAATGATCTGGCAAGTCATCGAAATAGTGCAGAGAAACGTTACTGAAGGATGCGATCACGAACATGGAAC
>WSYA01000092.1 GCA_009773615.1 Gallionellaceae bacterium | reverse complement strand
CCTTATTTCATGCGCCTTGCAGCCGGACTCTTCCAGAATCATTGATACGCCACCCAATAACCAAATGATTCTCTTTGATTTTTAACCGGACACTACTGAGAAAAACTCTATATTAAAAAATCGGAATTGAGATGAGCAAAAAATCGACCTCGTAAAACGCGCTGTATTCGACGATCATCACATTGGGAAGGTTTGAACGACCCACGAAAAATGATTTGCTCGACCCCTCAAGTAGTTTTTCTACAGCCTCGTTGCCGCCACAAGGAGGTCGCCCGTTTAATCGCTACCATTGATTGAGAAATGGAATTACCTACCGCGCATTTTCCCTTTTACTTAACGCCCGCCACAGCCACCAGCCGAACGCCAGCAGCACCAACCCGCCCAACAGCAGCGGCCACAGCTTGGGCTGGTTCCATCGCTTGCGCAGCTCATCGCGCAGAGACGTGTCGATGCGCAGATATTTCAAATTATTGTTCGCCATCTTGTTCGGCTTGCTGTTGTGCAACCAGCTATGGTGCAGCACATAGTCTTTGGGATGATACCCCCACAGCCACGGGGAGTCGCGGCGCAAAATTTCTAGCATGTCGTCGATGATTTTCTGGCGCGCCGGACTGTTGGGCATGTTTTTCATTTGCTCGAACAAGCGGTCATATTCGGGATTGCGGTAGTTCGACGCATTTTCGCCGCTTTTGGAGACCTTGCCTTGTTCGCCATGTAGCAGGAATAAAAAATTCTCGGGATCGGGATAATCCGCGTTCCAGCCGAAATAGAACATCTGCGTATCGCCGCGCCGTATTTTGTCCTGAAAACGATTCCAGTCGGTGCTGCGCACGACCAGCTGAATATTAAGTTTGTCGAATTGTTTACGCAGCCAATCTAGACGCGATTTGTTGCCCACGCCGCTGGCCGTGGTGTCGAGATAAATGACCAACGGTTGCCGGGTCTTCGCATCCAGCCCGTCGGGGTAGCCCGCTTCGGCGAGCAGCATTTTTGCCACGGCGATGGATTTGCGTTGCGGCGCGCCGTTCTCCCAGTCGTACACATAATGATTGATACCCGCCTCGCCTTCGCGATAGCCGAAAATGCCGGACGGAATGGGCGACTGTGCGGCGATGCCGCGCCCGTTGGCGAAGATGGAAATGAATTCTTCAAAGTCCATCGCGATAGCGATGGCACGGCGCAGCTTGCGCGCGCGTTCACTGGAACCGCCGACGGTCGGATCGAGCCAGTTAAATCCCATGTACATGGTGGACGTGGCGACCGCCGTCGATAGCGTGATGCCCTGCTCTTTCATCTCGTCGGTGACGTTCGCTTCGCCACCCACGTTCACCTGCACGGCCTGATCGAAACTGTCCGAGCTGATGCCGGAGGCATCGTAATAACCTTGCAAAAATTTGTTCCAATAAGGGATAGTTTCTTTTTCCAGACTGAACACGACCTTGTCGATAAGCGGCAATGGCTTGCCCGCATCGTCTAGCAGCCCGGCTTCTTTATCGCCCGGCTCGCCCTCAGCGGGATAAACCTCACCGGAAAAATTGGGATTTTTGGTCAGCACCATGCGTTGATTGGGGTTGTTCTCGGACAGGTAGTACGGCCCGCTGCCCAAAGGCCACCAGTCCAGCGTGAGGTTGCGTTCGCGCATACCCGTTTGCGCGTAGAAGCGCTCGGCCTCCCACGGCATAGGCGCGAAAAACGGCATCGCCAGCCAGTAAGCGAACTGCGGATATTTACCCACCACCTTGATGCGGTAAGTATGCGCGTCCACCACCTCCACACCGGGCAGCGCATAGGTGTTCAAGTCCAACCAACCCTCGGGTTGGGCCTTGCGCACCTGCTTCAACGTCTCGGCATACTCTTTAAGTCCGACAATGTATTCCGCCATCACGCCGAAAATAGGCGAATGCAGATCGGGATGAGCGAGACGCTTGATCTGATAAACGTAGTCGGCGGCCAGCACCTCGCGCGTCCCCGTCTGTGCAAAGTCGCTCAGCGCGTTGATGCCTTTCAAATCACTACCCGTCAGCGCCATATAGCGCGGCTTTCCTGTTGCATCTTGTGCCAAAGCGGGATGCGGCTGAAATTTCAAACCCGCGCGCAAAGGTATTTCATATTCGCTGAAGGCCACCTGTTCGGCGGGAGCCGTATCTGACAAGGGGCGATTGTTCTTATCCAGATAGCGCACTGCGGGCATCGCGGCGGATGCCTGCGGAACCAGCTCGTAAGGGCGCGTCAGGTAGTGGTACTGCAAAGGCGGCTGGTATATCTGCGCAAGAAAAACATACTCGTTTTCGCTATAAGCCTGCACCGGGTCGAGATGCTTCGGGCGCTCGGTGAATGCGGTGTAGAAGACCGACTGACCGGCTGCGCTAGCGGGATACGGATTGTTCCACACGCCGCTGTCGCAGGCGCAAAGTAGGAGCAACAATGTAAACCCGACTAGCTTTTTCATGGCGCGAGAGTGTAGCGGAATGGCCCTGCCGCGTCATGTTGCATAAGCTAACAAGAAGATTGCCAACACGCGCGAAAACTAGTACGGTGATGCCTGATATTTTTTCGGAGAACATCATGGCCGTTTCCAACATCAACTCCTCGAGCCAACCCGCATCCGTCAGCTCTGTTTCTTCAACCTCCCCCGCTGCGCAGCCGAACAGGAGCAAGCCGAGTGTTGACCGGCAGGAAGCGACAGTCGTCACGCTGTCTGCCCAAGCCAGAAGACTGAGTCTGTCTCAGGACACTACTGCCCCCAGCCAGACCCACACCAATCAGGCTCAAGCTGCAAATCGGTTGGATATGGCAGTGACAGAAAAAGTCATATCCAAAGCCAAAGAAGCGGCAGAGTCTCCCGAAGCCCAGCTCAGAGAACCCGAAACCCAACCGCAAAAAAGCGAAATCAAAGGCCGCGTCAATACCTATGCTTAATCCGAACTGGCAAACCTTTCTCCAAGAACATGGCGCTCAATTTCAAAATGGAATAGCACAAAACTTCGGCGATGCCTCTGCTGAACGCCTCGCCACGCGCGACGGCACCATACTGTGCGACTTAAGCCAGTTCGGCATCCTGAAAGTCAGCGGCGAAGATGCGCAGTCTTTTTTGCAAAACCTGTGCAGCAACGACATCAAAGCGGTTACCCCGCAACATGCGCAACTCAACAGCCTTAACACTGCCAAGGGACGCGTATTGGCAACCTTTGTCGTGTGGCAAACAGGCGCTGATTACTATCTGCATCTGCCCGCCTCATTGATCGCACTCACCCAGAAAAAGCTGACGATGTATGTGCTGCGTTCCAAGGTCAAAATCGAGGACGCGAGCGCACAACAAGTTTGTCTCGGAATCGCTGGAAAAGAAGCTGCGGCACTGCTGCAAACGCATATCGGCGAGCTGCCGCAAGCGGCTCTCGCGGTAACACAGCACACCAACGCCAGCATCCTGCGCATCGGCGACGAACGCTTTCAGATCGTCACCACGCCAGAACACGCACCGATGCTGTGGCAACAACTCGGTGCGCGTCCGGTCGGCTCGCCCTGTTGGGACTGGCTCAACATCCGCGCGGGCATCCCCGTCGTGTTGTCCGCCACACAGGAACAGTTCGTGTTGCAGATGCTGAACTTGGACATTCTCGGCGGCGTGAGTTTCAAGAAAGGCTGCTATCCCGGACAGGAGATCGTGGCGCGCATGCACTATCTGGGCAAACTGAAGCAGCGCACCTACCTCGCGCATATAGACAGCGAGGCCGCACCGCAGCCCAACGACGCACTGTACAGCGACGACTACGCAGGACAAGTCAGCGGCAACATCCTCAACGCAGCACCGGCCCCAGAAGGCGGCCACGATGTGCTGGCGACACTGCACAGCAGCAGCGTAAAGGATGCACGCGTGGTCCATTGGCAAGCACAGGAAGGTGCTGCACTCGACTTTCAACCTCTGCCCTACCCGTTCCCGGCTGAAAGCGGCGGGTGAACCTCCCCGCCCAGTTCTTCTCCGGCGATCTGTTATGGCTGACGAACCTTGTCTTTGCCATATTGCTGGGACGCGCGATCTGGGACGCACCCTGGAAAAAAGTTCTCGCTAACGAGATACGCACCAACGCCTTGGTCGGATTATCGTTAGGCTTATGGGCACCTCTAATAATTGGTTATTTGGACTTCGTAAACGCGTCCCGATGATTTTTTTGTGGCGGTCAACTATGTGCGCGTATTTTTGAATGA
>WSYA01000091.1 GCA_009773615.1 Gallionellaceae bacterium | reverse complement strand
GGATCATCGTTCTCTCTTCAACACTCAACTGCTTGTATATTTTTCCCATGCAACATTTTCTCCCAAAAATGTTGCACTTGGTTTTTGAGCGCGCCACTATTTTGACGGTTGACTATTCTTTGGCTCGCTTGGAAAAGGTAGAGAAGCAAATTGTGGTCATGGCAGGAAACAGAAGAATTGAATTAGAAATACCAACAATCGGTAATGTTTCTTCCAGTGGCGCTGCTATGTTCAAAAAAGGTGAAATAAAAAAAGTGGGCGCATGGCTCGATGGACATGATGCATACCAAATTCGAATTGGTATTCATTAAAGTGTTTCCAAGTCATCCACAAATAACGTGCCTCCGAGTAATGTAGGAAACTCGGAGGCACGGTAAATTGGTGAACATTTTTTTTGGGATATCTTCATGGTAAGACAAGAAAGGTATCAACTGCTTGGTGACCCTAGAATAACTATCACATGGCGAAATGCTATAATCCGCACCTCTTAAAAGGTGCCGTTTCATGTCCGCTGTATTGAATTTCAAATCCCATTTATCCGATTTATTCGCGCAGGCTTTGCGCGAGGTTGCGCCAGATCATGTCGGCGCGACGGTTCTCATTGAACGTCCCAAGCAGGCTTCGCATGGCGATTACGCCTGCAATCTGGCGATGCAGTTGGCCAAGCCCTTGCGCAAATCGCCGCGCGACATCGCCAATGCGCTGATCGCGGCGCTGCCGAAATCCGAAGTGATCGAGAAAGTTGAAATCGCGGGCGCGGGTTTTATCAATGTGTTCATCACTACTGCCGCGAAGCAGGATGTGGTGCATGGCGTGTTGCAGGCGGGTGCGGGTTATGGCCATGTGCATGTTGGTGGGGGGCGCAAGGTGGGGGTGGAGTTCGTTTCCGCCAATCCGACCGGGCCGCTTCATGTCGGCCACGGGCGCGGTGCGGCGGTGGGCGATTGCTTGTGCAACGTGCTGCACGCGGCGGGCTGGAATGTGACGCGCGAGTTTTACTACAACGATGCGGGCGCGCAGATCGACAATCTCACGTTGTCGGTGCAGTTGCGCTGCAAGGGTGTCACGCCGGACGATCCGTCTTGGCCTGAATCTGGCTATCGCGGCGATTACATCATGGATGTGGCGCGCAGTTACATGGCGAAAGAAACCGTCGAGGCCGACGATCAGCACACTACCGGCAAAGGCGATGTGAACGATGCCGAAGCCATTCGCCATTTTGCCGTGGCCTATTTGCGCCGCGAACAGGACTTGGATTTACGTGCCTTCAAAGTCGAGTTCGATGTATTCTCGCTGGAGTCGGCGCTGTACACCGAAGGCAAAGTGGATGAAACCGTGAAGAAACTTATCGCCAGCGGCCACACGTACGAACAGGAGGGCGCGCTGTGGTTGCGCACCACCGATTTCGGCGATGACAAAGACCGCGTGATGCGCAAGAGCGACGGCGGTTACACCTATTTCGTGCCGGACGTGGCCTATCATTTGGAAAAATGGAAGCGTGGTTTTGTGCGCGTCATCAACGAGCAGGGCTCCGACCACCACAGCACCATCACCCGCGTGCGCGCAGGCTTGCAGGCGCTGGATGCAGGCATCCCCAAGGTCTGGCCGGACTATGTGCTGCACCAGATGGTGACGGTGCTAAAGAACGGCGAAGAGGTGAAAATTTCTAAACGCGCGGGCAGCTACGTGACGCTGCGCGACCTGATCGACGAAGTGGGCTGCGATGCCACGCGTTATTTCCTCGCCGCGCGTCATCCCGATTCGCAACTGGTGTTCGACATCGACCTGGCGAAATCGCAGAGCAACGACAACCCCGTGTATTACATCCAATACGCCCATGCACGCATCAGCACGGTGCTGGCGCAATGGGGCGGCGAGCGACTGGCATTGCTGAATGCGGATTTCAGTGTGCTCGATAGCGAATACGAAACCGCCGTGCTGCAACGTATGATCGACTACCCGCAAGTGATCGAGACGGCGGCGGAAGATCTCGCGCCGCATCTGGTGGCTTTCTATCTGAAAGAATTGGCAGCCGATTTTCACAGCTACTATAATGCCTCGCGCTTTTTGGTCGAGGACGAAAAGCTCAAGCTGGCGCGTTTGGCGTTGATCGCTGCCGTGGCGCAAGTGATAAAGAACGGTCTGGCATTGTTGGGTGTCTCAGCACCCGAGAAAATGTAACTAACGAAGGATCAAACATGAGCAGAGGCGCTAAAGGCGGTGGTAGTTCAGGCAAGGGTAGCTCGATGTTCGCGGGTGTCGTGCTAGGCATGGTGCTGGGTCTTGCCACTGCGGGCGGAGTGGCATGGTACATTTTGAAAAAAAATCCCGCTTCGTTCGAGAATAAAGAACATCACGAAGCGCCCAAGCCGGAAGTTGTTATTCCGCCGCTGGCGAAAGCTGCGTCTGTTCCGGCAAGTGTACCGGTGGCGGCTTCCGCAGTGGCGGAGCCCAAACAGCATTTTGAATTCTACAAAGTGTTGACCGATAAACAGGACGGCGCAGCACAAAAAAATACTGAGAAACCGGCGGCGCAGCAAGCCAAGCCCGCCGCAAATGCGAAAGAGATTTATTATGTGCAAGCAGGATCTTTTCCCAATCAGAGCGATGCCGAGAACCTGAAGGCGAAGCTTGCGCTATGGGGTCTGGAAGCTACTCTACAAACAGCGACTATTCCGGACAAGGGCACATTCCATCGCGTGCGCTTGGGCCCGTTCAAGGGTGCCGACGAAATGAATAAAGCAATGGCATTGTTAAAACAGAACGGCGTGGCGAATGCCACTTCGGTCAAAGCACAGTAACGAAAAGGAGATGACATGAAATTTTTAAAACAACTATTGGTGGCGGCTGTTTTGCTGCTTTCCACTCAAGTTTTTGCCGAGGCACAGCTGGGTAGAGATTACAAAGAATTGAGTCCGGCACAACCCGTTTTGGCCGGAGCGAAAATTCAAGTGCTGGAATTTTTCTTCTACGGCTGTTCGCACTGCTTTCATCTGCATCCTCACTTGAGCGCTTGGGAAAAGAAGATGCCCAAGGATGTCGAACTGCAGTTAGTGCCGACCATATTCCGCGACACGTGGGAGCCGATGGCACGCACCTTTTATGCGCTGGAGACAATGGGTATGCAGCGTCGTTTACACGATGATCTGTTCAACGCGTGGAACGTAAGCAGTACCGATCTGAGCGACGAGGCGAAGATTCTGGATTTCGTTACGCAGCGCGGCGTGGATCGCGCAAAATTTTCGGCGGCCTACAACTCGTTCACCATGAGCAGCAAGATTACGCGCAGCAACCAGATGGTGCGCGATTACGGCATACGCGGTACGCCCACGATCATCGTGGATGGTAAATATATCGTTACCGGCTTGACTCCGGAAGAGACAATCAGCGTGCTGAACGATCTGATCGTCAAAGCCCGCAAGGAACGCAGTAGACGTTGATGAAAGTTGTCGTAACTGGCGCGTCGAGCGGCATCGGTCTTGCCCTCGCGCGTCATTATCTTGAGCGCGGCGCAACCGTCTCCGCCATCGCCCGACGCGGTGAATTACTGCAAACTCTGGCGGCGGAATTTCCCGATAAAGTATTTTGTTATGCGCTGGATGTGCGCGATGCACTTGCCGTTCAGCAGGCAGCGAATAACTTCATGGCGCGAGTCGGCGTGCCCGACATCGTCATCGCCAATGCTGGCGTGAGCCGGGGCACGCTCACCGAGTACGCCGAAGATATCGATGCGTTCCAGCAGGTGATGGACATCAATGTGCTGGGCATGGTGAAGACGTTTCAGCCGTTCGTGAACGCGATGCGCGATGCGCGGCATGGCAAACTGGTGGGTATCGCCAGCGTGGCGGGCTTTCGCGGTCTGCCCGGTGCAGGTGCTTACTCGGCTTCCAAGGCGGCGGCTATTTCGTATCTGGAAAGTTTGCGCGTCGAATTGCGCGGTAGTGGCGTGAAGGTGGTTGCCATCTGCCCCGGCTACATTAAAACACCGATGACCGCTGTGAATCCCTATTCCATGCCGTTTATTCTCGATGCAGATGATGCAGCGCAGCGCATGGCACGCGAAATCGAACGAGGATGTTCGTTCACGGTAATCCCTTGGCAAATGGGGTTAGTGGGGCGTGCGATGAAATTGCTGCCGAACTGGCTATAGGGCACCTCTAAAAATCACCCGAAATAAATGATCTGGCAAGTCATCGAAATAGTGCAGAGAAACGTTACTGAAGGATGCGATCACGAACATGGA
>WSYA01000010.1 GCA_009773615.1 Gallionellaceae bacterium | reverse complement strand
ATCATTCAAAAATACGCGCACATAGTTGACCGCCACAAAAAAATCATCGGGACGCGTTTACGAAGTCCAAATAACCAATTATTAGAGGTGCCCTTCAGAGCAGCGCGCTCGAAGAAACAGTGATACCCCGCGCGCAGCGGACTGTTATTAAGGGGATGACAACTGGCCTCCATTCTTCTCATTCGTGACGCACGGGCGACTGCCCGCGACTGCTCACGCGAGGTGTTTGGCATCTGCTATTTCAATCCAATTGTTTTCGGCAAAGAGAAAGCCCAACAGGTTTCCCCACTGGGCTTTCGGATACAGAATCTTTCGATTCTTTATTGTAGCAACGGCTCTCACCCCGGATGAACTACTACAACGGTTTCATTATCACGGAGAATACCATGTCAGGCAAGCAGAAAAATTTGGGCGCACTCACTTTCGGATTAGACATTGGCATTGCCTCGGTTGGCTGGGCGGTGCTGGGCGAAAACCGCATTATTAATTTGGGTGTGCGTTGCTTCGACAAGGCTGAAACCGCAAAAGAAGGCGAATCACTCAACCTTGCGCGACGCTCAGCGCGCCTGTTGCGCCGCCGTTTGCGGCGTAGAGCGTGGCGGTTCACCAAGCTGGCACGATTGCTTAAACGCGAAGGGCTAATTGCGGATGCGAACCTGTTCAAACTCAAAATCGAGAAGAACACCCCTGTTCCAAAATCATCTTGGCAATTGCGCGTTGATGCGATTGACCGTCAACTGAGCGCCGAAGAATGGGCGCGCGTGATCTATCACCTGTGCAAGCATCGCGGCTTCCACTGGATCAGCCGTGCTGAAGAAAAAGCGGCGGAGGGTGACAAGGGCGAAGGCGGCAAGGTCAAGCAAGGGCTCGCTGGTACGAAAAAATTAATGGCAGAAAAAAGCTACCGCACCGCAGCCGAAATGGTGCTGAAGGAATTTCCTGATGCGCAGCGCAACAAGCAAGGTGACTACAGCAAAGCATTGTCCCGCATCTTGCTCGGTGACGAACTCAAGAAACTGTTTGAACACCAGCGCGAACTCAGTAACCCGCTTGCCACCGCCCAACTTGAAGCCGCCATTCTCGGCAACGGCGACCGCAAGAGCGGCTTGTTCTGGGCGCAAAATCCTACACTAACGGGTGATAAGTTGCTAGAAATGCTCGGATACTGCACCTTTGAAAAGAACGAACACCGCGCACCCAAAGCCAGCTTTACCGCTGAACGCCATGTCTGGCTAACTAAGCTCAACAACCTACGCATCGTGGTGGACGGCACAACTCGCGGGGTAAATGAAGTGGAGCGTCGCCTCGCGCTGCCCATGCCGTATCAGCAAGCTGGCGACTTAACTTACAAACAACTACGCGCCGCGTTAACCAAAGCAGGATTTCTTCCTGAATCATTCCGCTTTACTGGCCTATCGTATGCCAGCGGGCCAAAAGCCGATGAAAAAGCCAAAGACCCGGAATCCGGGGTGTTATCCAAACTTCCGGCTTGGCATGAACTGCGCAAAATACTTAAAGATGCGGGCTTAGAAAGCGAATGGCAAAAAATCTCTACCGACGCACTGGAGGGCAAACCAGAACTGCTCGACCAAATCGCCTGGGTGTTGAGCGTTTACAAAGAGGATAGCGAAGTAATCCCCGAGCTACGCAAATTATCCTTGCCCAATGCCGAAAAGATGATCGATGCACTGCTCGATATTCGTTTCGACAAATTCAGCAACCTCTCGATCAAGGCACTGCGCCAGATCGTGCCGTTCATGGAGCAAGGCCAACGTTACGACGAAGCCGTCGCCAACATCCCTGAATACGGGCATCACAGCCAGTTACACATAGTCGGTGCGGGCGAACATAAATACCTGCCGCCGTTCTATTCAGGGCGCGACAAAGACGGGCGCATGGTATTCAACGACGACATGGACATTCCGCGCAACCCCGTGGTGCTGCGGGCACTCAATCAAGCGCGCAAGGTGGTAAACGCGCTCATCAAGGAATACGGTTCGCCGCATGAGGTGCATATCGAAATGGCACGCGATTTGTCGCGCCCGCTCGATGAACGGCGCGATATAGAGAAACTGCAAAAAGAATTCCGCGATAACAACGAAAAAGGTAAAGCCCAATTCGCCCAAGACTTCAACATCGTCGGAGCCGTTCAAGGTAAAGAGTTCGAGAAATATCAACTCTATCGCGAACAGCAAGGCAAGTGCGCTTACACAATCGAGCCGATTGATCTGCACCGTTTGTTTGAAACAGGCTATGTGGAAATCGACCATGCCCTGCCCTACTCGCGCAGCTTCGACGACAGCAAAAACAACCGCGTTTTGGTCTTTGCAAGCGAGAACCGTAACAAGGCCAATCGCACGCCTTTCGAATATCTTGATGGAAAATTTGACAGTCCGCAGTGGCGGTCATTCGTTGGTTTTGTTGAAGGCAATAAAGCCTATCGCCTCGCCAAACGTAGCCGCTTATTGCGCAAGGATTTTGGCGAAAAAGAATCAAAAGAATTCCGCGAACGCAACCTCAATGACACCCGTTACATCTGCAAATTTTTCAAGAATTATGTCGAACAACATCTGCAACTGCATGAAGACAGCGAAGCCAAACGCTGCGTGGTACTCAGTGGCCAGATGACCTCGTTCCTGCGCGCCCGCTGGGGCTTGATCAAAGTGCGCTCTGACTCCGACCGCCACCATGCACTGGATGCCACCGTTGTCGCGGCGTGCGGTCACGGCATGGTGAAACGCTTGTCGGATTATTCGCGCCGCAAAGAGATGCGGCAAATGCGTGAAGGGTTTGTCGATGTCACCACGGGCGAGATACCCAACCCCACGATGTTCGATCAACTAGAACAACATTTCCCCAAGCCTTGGGAAAATTTCCGCAACGAGCTCGAAGCGCGATTGAAGATTGACGACCTCGCATTACTGCGCGAAGAAATACAACGCCTCGGCACTTATTCAGAGGAGGCATTGCAGTCAGTGCATCCGTTGTTCGTCTCACGCGCACCGCAACGACGCAACAGCGGGGCAGCGCACAAAGACACCATCTACGCGCAACCTGAGCGATTTGTCGCGCAAGGCGGAGTCACGCAGAAAGTGGCTCTCTCCAGCTTGACATTGAAAGACTTCGATAAGCTGATCGACCCACACCGCAACGAAAAACTCTACGCTGCCATCCGCACGCGCCTTGAGCAACACGGTGGCAAAGGTGACAAGGCATTCCCAGCCAGCAACCCACTGCACAAACCTGATCGCGAAGGTAATCCGACCGGCCCGATTGTGCGCGGTGTAACAATGGTGATCGACAAGCTTTCCGGCATTCCTATTCGCGGCGGTATCGCCAAGAACGACAGCATGGTAAGGGTTGATGTGTTCACCAAAGCTAACAAGTTCCATCTCGTGCCTGTGTATGTGCATCACTCTGTAGCGAAGGAATTGCCGAATCGTGCGATTGTGGCATTCAAGGATGAAGATGAATGGACACTGATTGATGACAGTTTTCAATTCTGCTTCTCAATGTACCCGAATGATCTGCTTCGAGTGAAACTAAAAAACGTATCCCACCTCGGGTACTACGCAAGCTGCAATCGCTCGACAGGAGCAATTAACCTTTGGTCGCATGACCGCAACCAACATGTTGGAAAAGATGGAATGGTCGAAAGCATTGGCGTTAAAACGGCGCTAAGCGTCGAGAAATTTAACGTCGATGTACTCGGCAACCGTTACCCCGCCCCGCCGGAGAAACGTCGTGACCTGGCGTAGCGTCGTCATCTCGCGCCCCGCCAAGTTACGGCGCGAGCAATTCCGCCTTGCCATCGAGCAGGAGCAAACCGCGCTCGTACCGTTCGAGGACATCGCGGTGATTGTGCTGAATCACCGCGAAATCACGCTCACCCATCCGGTGCTGTCTGCCTGCGGCGAATATGGCATCAGTCTGTTTGCAACGGGCGATACGCATCATCCAAGCGGTGTATTCCTACCCTTCCTGTCACACTCGCGCGCCACGCGCTGGATGCGATTGCAACTCGATTTGCCGCGCCCAGTCGCCAAGCAAACATGGGCAACCATCGTGCGCCAGAAAATTGCCAACCAAGCCGCCTGCTTAAAACTCGTGGGGCGTGAAGGTACTGATCGGATGGACTCTTACGTACGGCGTGTGCGCTCTGGCGATGTCGGCAATCTTGAGGGGCAAGCCGCCGCATTTTATTTCGTGCAACTGTTCGGCAAAGGCTTTCACCGTGAACAGGCGCGCTTTGCCAATGCCGCGCTGGATTACGGCTACGCGGTGTTGCGCGGCACGATTGCAAGGGGCTTGGTCGCACATGGCCTGCTGCCTTCCCTCGGCATCTTTCACGCGAGCGAACAGAACGCATTCAACCTCGCCGATGATGTGATCGAACCTTTTCGCCCAGTGGTGGATTTATTTGTGGCGAAGCACATGTCGCTGGCTGGCGACGAGTTAAATCCACAAGACAAAGTATCCTTAGTCGGACTACTCAATGTGGATGTGGGGATGCCGCGCGGCAAGATGTCAGTACTATCCGCCATTGAGCAAACCATCGAGAGCTTGGCACGCATCTACGACGGCGGCAGCGAATCGTTGCTGGAACTGCCCACCCTCATCGGACTGGAACAGCACCGACTGGAGTGCTGAAATGAGCGAGGAGACACGACGGTTTATGCGACTACTTGTGCTCTTCGACCTTCCCGTTGTCACCAAGGCCGAGCGCCGCGCCTACACCCTGTTTCGCCGCTTCCTACTTAACGACGGCTACGATATGATTCAGTTCTCGGTGTATGGCCGCATCGTGAATGGCAATGACGCGCTGGAAAAACACATGAAACGGCTGGTGAACAGCCTGCCACCAGAGGGTTCAGTGCGCTGCCTGACCGTCACCGAAAAGCAATATGCCAGTATGAAACTCTTGGTTGGCCTGCCACTTTTTCAGGAAAAAGCACTCAAGGTCAACCAAATGCTGCTGTTTTAAACCCAAATTTTTCAAACAGAACGCCCACCAGATTGAGGTCTGGCGGGCGTTTGCGTGAGGCGTAGTGTAGTTCATCCGGGGTGAGAGAGGGAGCTACAACATTCTGCGAGTTGATTATCTGGTGCATGTTAGTGTAGTTCATCCGGGGTGAGAGAGGGAGCTACAACCTTGATAGGAGTCGCCCAGACGCGTCAAACAGTGTAGTTCATCCGGGGTGAGAGAGGGAGCTACAACGGGATGGTGAGCCTAGACGGAGCTGGAACGAGTGTAGTTCATCCGGGGTGAGAGAGGGAGCTACAACCGCATCAGCTTGTGAAGGGTCTTTGAGTTTAGTGTAGTTCATCCGGGGTGAGAGAGGGAGCTACAACCACTTTTTTGTATGCGTCACCGTGAAGGCGAGTGTAGTTCATCCGGGGTGAGAGAGGGAGCTACAACTTGTTGTGAATGTTATTCTTCCTGCACTTCAGTGTAGTTCATCCGGGGTGAGAGAGGGAGCTACAACCTGCTCGTTAGCGTTCTTTCGTCCTGTGCCAGTGTAGTTCATCCGGGGTGAGAGAGGGAGCTACAACTAAGAAGCTCACGCCCCGCAAGGGGGCATCACTTCTTAGTCGCGCTCCGCGCGGTTTAGCAGAATAAGGTCTGTCCACGGACAGAATATCGCTGCATAAAATACGTTTCACTATTGCAGACAGTCACCACTGACTGGAATTGGCACATTGCAGAAGCATGTGAAAGTTCCGGCGACCATCCGCAAAAGCAGAGGAAGAGGAAGAGACTTTCCTGACTATTAGTATGATGCTGCCGGATGCCCTTGATATTGAATTATTCGAGAGCCGCCCCTCGGATTTTGGCGCACTTACTGAACGATTGTTTTGCGGAACAATGCTGCGACTTGTTTCTGCGGCTTGTTCGGCGCGGGAGCGGCGGGCTTTTCCTCGATGGGCTTTACGCTGATCGACGGTTCGTAGGGTTTCGACAGCCAATCATCCGCCGGTGCAGGCTTGTGATGATTGCCATGACTCCGGGGCGGGGTGGGTTTGAGTGGCTTATGGTAACTGGCGCCCGATGCGGAAGAAGTCGTTACCGCCGGTTCACGCGGGAACTGCCGGTTCAATAGTTTTTCAATTTCGACCAGCTTGCGCTCTTCCGTGCCGTCTATCAATGATACGGCTTCGCCCGAGGCGCCTGCGCGTCCCGTTCGTCCGATGCGATGCACATAATCTTCGGCATGCGTCGGCAGCTCGAAATTGATGACCAGCGGAAGCTGGTCGATGTCGAGACCGCGCGCCGCCACATCGGTCGCCACCAGCGCCAGAATCGTACCCGCCTTGAACGCTTCCAAAGCTTTTAGGCGCTCCTGCTGCGTCTTGTCGCCGTGGATAGCATCGGCAGCAATGCCGCTGCGTTCCAGTTGTTTGGTGACATGTGCTGCGCTCAATTTGGTGCGGGTGAAGATCAATACCTGCTTGACGCCGCGCGCGCGAATCAGCTCTACCAAAGCATGAAATTTGTCGTGTTGCTCGACCATGCACACGGACTGCTTGATGTTCTCCCCTGCCGCGTTGCGCCGCGCAGTTTCAACCGTGACCGGATCGACGAGGAAATCTTGCGCGAGCTTTTTGATGTCTTCGGAGAATGTGGCGGAAAACAGCAACGTCTGCCGCTGCTTGGGCAACAGCGCGAGAATGCGCTTGAGGTCGGGCATGAAGCCCATATCCAGCATGCGGTCGGCCTCGTCCAGAATGAGTATTTGCACTTGGTTGAGTTGCAGGTTGCGACTCTCCACGTGATCCAGCAATCTTCCGGGAGTCGCGACCAATATCTCCACGCCGTTCATCAGCGCAGGTTTTTGCGCCTTGATGTCGGTGCCGCCGTAAACCACCGTAGTGCGCAACGGCACATGCTTGGAGTAGGTGACCACGCTCTCGTGAACCTGTATCGCCAGCTCCCGCGTCGGCGCTAGGACCAATGCGCGAATGGGGTGGCGGGCGGGCGAGGCACTGGTGCTGGCGTGCGGCAGCAGGCGTTGCAACATCGGCAAAGTAAATGCGGCTGTTTTGCCGGTACCGGTCTGCGCCATCGCCATCAAATCGCGGCCCGCTATGACATGCGGGATAGCTTGTGCCTGTATCGGTGTCGGCTCGGTGTAACCCGTTTCCTCGATGGCGCGCAGAATCTGCGGATCGAGTGCGAGCGAGGAAAAAAGGAGTTTTGTTGCTGAGGATTCGTCCATAAGTCTGGGCATTATACTGGATTAAGCCCATAAGGCAGGAATAGCGAAAGTGATGTCTTCGGCATCGTGTAATATTATAAATATCGAGAAATTTTAGTGGGGCTGTTACGGAAAAATGACGATTTGCATGCAACAACAAATAAAATTTGGACTCCGCACTTTGGCATTTTTAGCTGCTTTTGGTGCGCATTTTTCTATTTTTGCGGGCGAGGCGTCTACCATAAGTGTGTCCACAGAGGGCCCGAACAGCTCCACCCAACAGCCTATCAATTTCCCCTCAATGGAATCTGCTATAGCCGAAATCAAGCAATTGAATGAGCGCATTAGCCATATAGAGTCCGGCTATGAAAAAGAATTTGCGCAAGCCAGAAAACTGGTGGCTCAGGAATATACGGCGAAGTTCGAAGCGCTGGCAGATGAAATTAGCGCATTGCGTGACGACTCTGAATCGTTGGCGGATTTCGACCTGCGGCGCGAAAAAAAGAGGGCGGAAATCAATTTTCAACGCAAAGCGGATTTGTTGCGCCTTTCGCCTGCCGTTCTCGCAGCTGCAGAAACCGCCCCTCTGCACGCGCGCATTGACACCCTGGAACAGCACGAATATGTATTTGGCCCCGAGAGCGTAGAGGTAGAGCTAGGTGAATACGATACCAAGCAACAGCAGTATTCAGTTTTTGCGCAAAGCAAAAACCCATTTTTCCGCCTGAGATTAAAGGGAAGCATTCCGCTCACGCCCGCAGAAGCAGAGACCTTCCTGAAACATTGGAAAGCGGGACTTGTGCATGCTGAAGTCAAAACGAAAATTATCAGCGAGACACCAGATTTGGCCTTTGTAAATCAAGCTGACAATAGCTACTTTACATTTTCTGACGGTGCATTTATGACTGCCGCTGCCAGACAGGAGCTGATGGAAAGAAAATATCGGCCTGTAATGATTACCCTTCCCGCAGGCAATTTCGACATGGGCTCAAAAGAAAATATGCCTGTCCACCGCGTCACTTTTAAACATAGTTTTGCCATCAGCAAAACAGAGGTCACGCAGGAACAGTGGCGTGCGGTGATGGGCAATACCTCGGTTCTTTCGGATAGCTGCGGCAAGAACTGCCCAGTGGAGAAAGTCAGCTGGAATGATGCCCAAATTTTTATCCAAAAACTCAACGCTAAAACCGGCAGAACATATCGCCTGCCAAGCGAAGCCGAATGGGAATACGCTTGCCGCGCCGGAAAAAAGCAGGAATTCTGTGGCAGCGACAATGCAGACAGCGTGGCATGGTATGGGGAGAACAGCGGCAGTACGGTTCATCCTGTTGCCACCAAACAGGCCAATGCCTTTGGGCTGCATGACATGAGCGGCAATGCCTTAGAATGGGTAGAAGACAGCTATCACCACGACTACAGAGGTGCCCCTACCAATGGAGATGCGTGGCAAGGTGATGGCTCAATGCGGGTAGTACGCGGCGGCTCTCGCAGTGACGGGGTGCTGAGTGTCCGTGCGACCACACGGGATAGCTTCGAGCCCGAGTATCGTTTCGTCGGTTTCGGTTTTCGACTCGCCATGACACTTCCATAGCAGTGTTTTGAAGTTTAAATTTATCCCATGCCTGAGCTACCCGAAGTCGAAACCACTTTGCGCGGTTTGTCCCCGCATCTGACGGGACAAACCGTTGCAGATGTCATCGTCCGCAATGCGCAACTGCGCTGGCCGATCCCACAAAATTTGGGTGAGTTGCTGCGCGGCCAGACTGTACGCAACTTGCAACGCCGCGCGAAATATCTGCTCATCGGATTCGATCACGGCACGCTCATCCTGCATCTCGGCATGTCCGGAAGTTTACGCATGCTCACCACAACCATCGCAGCCGAAAAGCACGAGCACTTCGATCTGATATTGACGAACGGAAACCTCATGCGCCTGCGCGACCCGCGCCGTTTTGGAGCGGTATTGTGGCATAGCGGCAAGGTAAGCGAACACCCGCTGCTCGCCAAGCTCGGCCCCGAACCATTGCATGACGAATTCGACACTGAACATTTATTTCGTGCCACACGCAATCGCAGTGCGGCGATCAAGTTGCTCATCATGGATAGCCAAGTGGTGGTTGGTGTGGGCAACATCTACGCCAACGAGGCACTATTTCGCGCGGGCATCAAACCGCAACTCGCTGCAGGAAAGCTCAGCCGCGCCCGTTGTGAAAAACTGGTCGCCGAGATTCGCGCAACGCTAAACGAGGCTATCACCCTCGGCGGCAGCAGTCTGCGCGACTATGTCGATAGCGATGGAAAACAGGGCTATTTTCAACAGCACTATTGGGTATATGGCAGAGCGAACGAGGGATGCAGGAAGTGCGGCAGCAGCGTCAAGCAGATCAAACAAGGACAACGCTCCAGCTTTTATTGCCCGGCCTGCCAGCGCTGAAAACGCTTACGCCAAGAAAATAAATTCTGCTATATTGGCGCAAACGCCAATATTTAATCAGCGCTTCTTAACTCAGGAGATCATCATGCAAAAACTCGTCTTCGCTCCGGTTTCATGTGTATTGCTTGCTGTCATTTCTGCCATGCCCGCTTTTGCGGAAGATGCGTCGTCCATTTTCGCTTCCCCTTGCGCCGAGTGGAAACCCACAGTGGCAATTGACATGGAAGCGCTGGACAAACTCAAGAAATCTGCCGCGAGCGAAAAACCAGCCAGCGGGCAGTCGTACACCAAGAATCAATTCGTCGTTTTGCTCGGGAAAAATCCGGTCGCCGCCAAGGATGCACTGGCCAATTACAAAGATAAATTACCCAAGACACGGGAGGGCAAGGTCGATTTGAGGGATGTGACGCTTAACGGCTTCAATTTAACCGGCTTTAATCTGGACAACGTGGATTTCAAAGATGCGGAAATGACCAGCGTGAATCTCTCCGGCTCCACGCTGCGCGGAGCGGCACTGCACAAAACCACTCTCAACAACGCCAATCTCAACAACGCCAATCTTTCCTTCGCGAATGTTTCGGGAGCAAAGCTCGCCAATGCCAGCCTGTGCAACGCCACACTGACATCCGTCGAATTTGAAGATGCGGTCTTGAAAGGGGCTTATTTGAAAGATGCCAAGCTCGATATGGCCAAAAACCTTCCCAAAATAATCTACTTAAATGCCGAAAACTTGCTGCATTTCGGACTACCCGTTCCTGAAAACTAATCCCGGCATCCCAAAAAAAGCGGGAGTCACTCCCGCTTTTTTTGGGTCACGCCAAAAACTCATCCTAGAAGCAACGGGGGCTCCGCTCTGGTCAATGCCAGCAAGGCCTCGAACTCATCCGCCGGAATCGCCTTCGAAAATAAGAAACCTTGCGCATAATCGCATCCTGCGCGCGCCAGAATATCGCGCTGATCCTCCGTCTCCACGCCTTCGGCGATGACTTTCAATCCGAGCTTGTGCGCCATGACGATAATGGCTTCGCACAGCGCAAGATCGTCGCTGTCGTTTTCCAGATTGCTGACGAAGGATTGGTCGATCTTGAGATAGTCGATGTCGAATTTCTTGAGATAAGCCAGAGAGGAATAGCCCGTGCCGAAGTCGTCGATCGAAATTTGTACGCCCGCGTCGCGGAAGGCGAGCAAACGGTCTTTGATATCAACCTCGGCATTCAACAGCAAACCCTCGGTGATTTCGATGGAAATACTCTGTCCGTGCAGCGACAGCGCGGCCAGATGCGCCAACCAATCAGGTTCGCTGCCGGCATTGTTCTGACGGAATTGAACCGGCGATTTGTTGACACTGATTTGAAACAAAGGCGCATGCGTGGCACGCCAGTGTTTTACCTGACGCGCGGTCTCGTGGAATACCCAATTGCCGATTTCATTGATGAGTCCAGACTCTTCCGCCAGCGGAATGAACTGCGCCGGGCTGACCATGCCGTGTTCGGGATGCTGCCAACGGATAAGTGCTTCCGCCTTATGGATCTCGCCCGTCGCCATTTCCACGATGGGCTGGTAATACACTCGAAACTGATTGTCGGCCAATGCGTTGCGCAGATCGCTGGTCAAGCGCATACGCGTCTGCGCGGCCTCCTGCAATGCGGGGGTGAAATAGCTGCTTCGGTTGCGCCCTTCCTTCTTGGCGACATACATGGCTTGATCGGCGTTCTTGAGCAGCGTCTCGATCTCTCTCGCATCGCCGGGATAAAGCGTGATGCCGATACTGGCCGAGACAAAAACGCTCTCTTTGCCCAGCGCGAATGATTGCGTCAATTTATCGATGATTTTCTGCGCGATACGGTCGACGCTGCCGATGTCTTCCAGCACGGGCAAAATGACGGTGAACTCATCCCCGCCCAGTCTTGCCACCGTATCGGAATCGCGCACACATTGCGCGATGCGGCGTGCGGCTTCCACTAACAAAATGTCTCCCTGATCGTGACCCAGCGTGTCGTTCACTTCTTTAAAGTGATCCAGATCGATGAACATCAGCGCCAGCGGCAAATTCGCGCGGGCTGACTTCTTTATCTCCTGCGTCAGGCGATCATGGAACATGCGGCGATTGGGCAGATTGGTCAGTTCGTCAAAATTTGCCTGCCTCCAAATCAACTCTTCCGTCGCTTTCTTCTGCGTAATGTCGGAGAACAATGCGACGTGGCGATGTACCGAGCCGTCCGCATTGAAGATGGTATTGATCGACTGCCATTCCGCATATATCTCGCCGTTCTTGCGCCGGTTCCACATCTCGCCTTCCCAGTGGCCGCTGTCTTTGATGGCGTGCCTCATGGCCTGATAGAACGCCGGATTCTGGCGCCCCGAATTCAAGAAGCTCGGCGACTTTCCCCGCACCTCTTCCAAAACGTAACCCGTCGTACGGGTGAATGCGGGGTTGATATCCAAAATCCGATTTTCGCCGTCGGTGACCATCATTCCTTCATTGCTGTTCTCGTACACCAGCGCGGCGAGACGCTGCTTTTCTTCCGCCAGCTTTTGCTCTGTAACATCCATTCCAGAGCGGAGCGCACCGACAATTTCCCCCTCGGCCCCCAACATAAAACTGTTGCGCCATGTGATCACACGCGAGCTTCCATCACGGCACAAGATAGTGTTTTCAAACTCTTCAACAGACTCCATATGTCCGGCCACTATATGGCGAAACACGGACAGCACAGTGCTCATGCCCTCAGGCTGAGGTAGGCAAGTAGCAAACCAATTTCGCCCGATCAACTCATGTTCTGCGTAACCGAGCAGACTTGCGGCAGTATTGTTTATCATGGTGATAATGCCATCAACATCCAGCGCGACTATCAGCGCCGACGAGGCATCAAGGAAGTGCTGATTCAGATCGCGTTCCTGACGCAGCGCACTTTCAGCTGCTTTTCTATCCGTGATATCGACGGTTGCACAAATCAAATACAGCGGATTTCCAGACGCATCATAGATCGGCTTCTTGAGCGTAAGACCCAGACGATTTTGTTTGAGAGCCGCATTCCAGAACGTCTCTTCAAAATCGATCATATCGCCGCCAGCGAATACCTCCCTATCCTTGGCGAGAAACCATTCCATCTGCTCGGGCGGAAAAAACTGGCTGGCATCGGTTCCGCGCAGGTCTGCGAAACTCATGCCCCATTGGGCCTCGCACGCTTTGTTCATCAACTGGAATTTGCTCGCGGCATCTTTGACAAAAATGGCCACGGGCAGCACGTCGATCAATTCCTGCATCACCTTAACGTCTTCAAATATTTGCGACTGCATGCCCTTGAGCCCTATGTTTGTCGACACGGCAGTAGCCCTCAGCGAACGCCATGCGCCAGCAAATATTTTGCCAGCGGTATATCCGAATAGGGGATGTGATTGAGCAGCCAATCCTTTATCGACTGCAAGGCCAGCAAATCACCGCCCTGCGTCAGACGCGACTTGAAATTCACCGCCTCGTCCACCAGATGCGCGTGCTCCTGATCGTGTTGCGCTTCACCGGGGTAAGCATATTGCTCCATCAGACGATGCTCCGTCGCAAAATGAAATGCCGTGAACGCGAGCAACTCGTCGTACAGACCTAGGATGGTGTCATCGCCCTCTTTGTTTTTGATCGCGCCATTGAGACGATTGACCATGCGCACCAGTTCGCGATGCTGCTCGTCGAGCTCGACGATACCAACATGATGCGCGCTGTCGAACACGATCCAAGCTTCGGCATCGCTCACTGCAACCGGTGCTCCACCGAAATAGGTATAGGTATTCTTTCCCTTGTGTTTGCTTTCATACATCGCGGCATCGGCGGCGGCCAGCAGGCTGTCCATCTCGTCGCCATTGTCGGGGTAAACGCTGATTCCCATGCTCGCGCCCACCGTGCATTCCTGGCCGTCCGGCAACACAAGCGCCTGCGCAAACGCCTTCAATACCTGATCCGCAATTCTCTCGATCTCTGCCGGGCTGTCCAATTCGCCCACAATGATCGCGAACTCGTCCCCTCCCAAACGGGCAACCGTATCCACCGCACGCAGACAGGCAAGCAAGCGCTGCGCGACCATCTTCAGCACGGCATCGCCTGACTCATGCCCATACATATCGTTGATCGGTTTAAAACCGTCCAGATCGAGGAACAGCAAAGCCACATGTTTGCGGCTGCGCCTGGCTTGCGACATGCTTTGCGATAAACGGTCAAAGAACAGGGCGCGGTTGGGCAGGCCGGTCAGTTTGTCGTGATAGGCCATAAAGCTGATCTGCTGTTCCGCGCGCTTGCTTTCGGTGATGTCCTGTATGGCGCTGATGATGTAATCCGGCGCACCTTTTTCATCGCGCACCAGCGACACTTGTACCGTCCCCCACAGCACCTTGCCGTCTTTGTGGATATAGCGTTTGTCTACCTTGAAATCATCAATCTCTCCGGCGAGCATTTTTTTCACCTGCGCAATGCCTGGCTCCTTGTCGTCCGGATGTGTAATCTGCTCCCAGGTCAGATGTTGCGACAGCACCTCATCCTTGCTATAGCCGAACATGCTGCACCATGCGTCGTTGACCTCAATGAACTCGCCTTTGAGCGAATTGCGCACCATAGGCAGGGCTGTATGTTCAAACACCATGCGAAAACGCTTATCCGCCTCAATTTGCAGAACATCGGCGCGCACGCGCTCTTTCAGCACCGCCGCATCCGCCGACATTTGTTCGCGCCCCCACCATTGCCAGAACCACGCCCCGCCTAGGGTGAAGATGAAGATCACCAGCAGCGTGGCAAGCAGCTCGATACGGTTTACCAGCGCATAGGCCTCTTCTTCGGAGACCTTGGAGATCAGCACCCAGGGCGTGCCTAAAATCGGGACGGCGAATGCCAATACCTGAATTCCCGAATAGTCATGCGCATGCTCCAGCAAACCGCTCTTGCCCAATACTGCTTGAGCGCTAGCCAGGCCGGGAGAATTCAAGGGCAAGCTGAATGTCAGCGGCGCATCTTCGCGTTGGCGCAATTTATTCAAAAACAGTACCCGGTCACCCTCGGCGCGAACCAGCTGCACTTCCTCACCCTTGCCTGCTACAGGCTGAGTCTCGATCACCGGGAACAAATAGGTCTCAGGATTTTCCGAAAAGTAAATCGCTCCGACAGATTTTTCACCCACGCTCAATGCGCTCATAAACCCCAAACCCACGGGTAAATCGAGATCATCATGGCGATGCAAGTCGATCATGGCCATCTGCCGGAAACTCATAGCACGCAGCGCATACCCGGCCAGATTTTCTTCATGATCAACATGCTTCCCGGCATGCAATACGAGCAGACCTTGCGCATCGTAGAGCGAAATGGAATGGTAGTGATGGGCGTCTATGAATGCGTCCAGCCGCTTCATAATGCGTTCGCGTTGAACCCCGGGTTTTTTTCCCGACGATATCCATTGTTCGACATCACGCGGGAAATATGGGTCGTCGGAAAGCGTCTTGATATCCGAGTGGCGGTCATCCAGCCAATCCCTTAGTTGATTGGCTTTGAGTTTTCCGATGGCCGCAATCTGCTCTTTCTGATCGGTTTTTACTGCGTCGCGCAGATTCTGAAAAACGAGGTTACCCGCCACCGCCAACGCAAATGCGACCGCCAGCCAAGCCAGCAACAGCTTGATGCCCGGTTTGAAGCGAATTTGTTCGGCGATGAAAGTATTGGAAGCCATGAGAGATGCAGGACTGTTGTTTGATTTATTTTTTTCTAGTTTGCTCGCAACCCTACACCTGCCAGCGAATATTTCAAGCGATATAAACGCAAAACCCGCTTAAAAAAGCGGGTTTTGCGTTTATCGAAAAAATCTCAGCCTTTTGCAGCCATCAGCTTCTCATATTTGGCTTGCAGCTGCGCTTTGTTTTCCACGTGAGCTGTATCTTTCGGGATGCAATCTACCGGACAAACTTCCACACACTGCGGCGTATCGTAGTGCCCCACGCATTCGGTGCATTTGTTCGGGTCGATCACATAAATGGTATCTCCTTGCGAGATAGCATCGTTCGGGCATTCCGGCTCGCATACGTCGCAGTTAATGCATTCATCGGTAATTATCAGTGCCATTTGTACTCTCCTCTAAGTAAATTTTTTCTCATTTAATTTTGCCGCCACCGAGGGCGAAACAAATTTGCTCACATCACCGCCGAAGCGGGAAATCTCGCGCACCATGCTGGCCGAGATGAAAGTATATTTTTCAGCCGGAGTTAAAAACACGGTCTCCACGTCGGGATGCAGACTCCGGTTCATACCCGCCATTTGGAACTCGTATTCAAAGTCCGACACGGCGCGCAAGCCGCGCAACACAACCCGCGCATCTTTAGCGCGCACATAATTCATCAGAAGATCGTTGAACCCTTCCACGCGCACATTGGCGAAATCGGCAAATACCTCCTGCGCCATCGCCACCCGCTCGTTGAGCGTGAACAAAGTATGGCTGCGGCTTTCCGCGACGGCAACGATTACCTCGCCGAACAGCCCAGCCGCACGCCGCACCACGTCTTCATGCCCGCGCGTGATGGGGTCAAACGTACCCGGATATACGACTCTAATCATGTTGGTTCGTGCTGCAATAATTGATAGAACACCGCTCCCGCCCTCGCTTGCTTGACCACTTGCCATGCCGCATCCGACTCGAACGGCTCGCCGCTTTCCACGTATAGCACCCCATCCTGGGTCAGCTTATCTGCCAACAGCGGCAACAGTTTAGGGAGGTAATCGCTTTGAAACGGGGGATCGAGAAAGATGACATCGAACGGCCTATTCTGCTGCTGGGCGAATTCTAGCCCATCCTCGCCACGTAAGGCTACATTGGAAAACCCCAATTTTTTCATGTTTTCCTGCAAGCTGCGATAAACCGCACGATTGCGCTCGACCATCACCACTTCGGAAGCGCCGCGCGAAGCGGCCTCGAAACCCAGCGCACCGCTGCCCGCGAACAGATCCAGACAACGCCGCCCGTCCAGCGTCTGCCCGAGCCAGTTGAACAGCGTCTCGCGCACCCGATCTGGCGTCGGACGCAGCCCTTCCGCATCGGGAAACTCGATCAGACGGCGGCGGTGTGTCCCGCCGATGATTCTGACGCGGTTTATTTGCCGCTCCCCATTTTGTTTTCCGGTGCGCCGACGATCACGGTCGCCATCGCATCGGGGTGAATGCGGCGTTTGAACGCATCGCGTATCTGTGCAGCCGTCACCTTGTCCACCTTGACGGAAAAGTCGTCCAGATACGTCAGCGGCAAGTTGTAGAAACCGATCACGCTCAAGTAATCGAGTATCTTTCTGTTGCTGTCAATGCGCAGAGGGAAGCCGCCGATGATGTTGTCTTTGGCGGCCTTAAGCTCTTTCTCCGTGACACCTTTGCCGACGAAGTCGCGCAGGGTGGCTCGCGTCAATTTAAGCGCCTCATCGGCCTGTTCTTTTTTGGTCTGCAAGCCGACCTGAAACGCGCCCGGCTGCTGCATCGGCATAAAGTAGCTGTAGACGCTGTAGGCCATGCCGCGCTGTTCGCGTATCTCGTGCATCAAACGCGACACAAAGCCGCCCCCGCCCAGAATATAGTTGCCGACGTACAGCGGAAAATAATCCGCATCGTTGCGCGCAACCCCCGGCGCACCGATGAGGATATGGCTCTGGCTGGCAGGGTGTGCAATGCGCTGTTCGCTAATTTGAATCAGCGCCGTCACCGGAGCTATGCGGGTGCTCGCTCCGCCAGCGGGCAAACTCGAAGTGAGCTGCTGTGCGATGGCTTCGGCTTGAGTGCGCGTGATGTCACCCATCAACGCCACGACCGCCGCTTTTGCCCCGTAATGCGTGCGGTAATAATTCTCCAGATCAGCGCGTTGAATTTTTTCCACATCGGCAACTTCCAGGGAGGCGCCGTACGGATGCGTGCCGAACACCGCCTTGCCGAAAGCCTTGGCGGCAAGGCTTTCCGGCTTGGTTTCGGCTTCTTTTAACGCAGCGATCATGCGCGTTTTTTCGCGTGCCAGCACTGTTTCTGGAAACAGGGCATGCTGCAATACGCGCGCCAGAATATCCAATGCCACGTCGCGCTGCGCTGCGCTGCTCAAGGTGCGCAGCCTCATGCCGGAACGATCCGCATCGAAATGCCCACCCAGCTGCGCGCCGATATCGGCCAGTTTGCGCGCGATATCGTCCTCGTTTAGACCTTCGACACCTAGGCTAAGCAAGCCATGCACCATGCCAGCCACACCCGGCTTCGCCGTGTCGTCAAAGCCGCTTCCCGCCGCAAAATCTACCGCGACATCCAGCATCGGCAGATCATGGTTTTCCACAAAATATACTTGCGCGCCGCTGGGCGCCTGCCAGTGCTGTATCTTCGGTGTTGCAAAAGCATTGCCGGCCAGGCAGCACATCGCCGCGAAAAACCATAATTTAGTGCGCATGAAAAGTCCCTCCCGCATGTTTGGGCTTATCCGCAAGCGGCTGCGGGTCAAGCACCGCCACGGTGAGGTTGTCGTCCTTCAGGATATCGCGCGCCACATCCTGCACTTGTTGCGCGCTGACCTCCTGGATTTTTCTCAACATCACGGGTATCGCCTGATGACCCAGCCCGATGCTTTCCAGCTGCCCGATCTGCATGGCCTGGTAAAACACCGAGTCGCGTTTGTAAACCTCGTTCGCGGTGACTTGCGCTTTGACCCGTTGCAACTCTTCCGTACTCACCCCGTCGCGTACCAACTTGGTTAACTGCGCGCGCAAGGCGGCTTCCAGATCGGCGACCGTCTTGCCTTCCGACGGTGTGCCTTCCAAGGTGAACATACCCGGACCGCGCGCGGTGTCGTCGTACCCTGCGCCTACCTGGCTCGCGATTTGCTGTTCGCGCACCAGCACCTTGTTCAGCCGCGCCGACTCATTGCCATCCAGCACTCCCGCCAATACTTCAAGCGCATACGGCACGCTGTCTTTTTCCGCATCGCGCAAGGTCGGCGCGTGATATGCCATGATGAGATAAGGCAGCTGCGCGGGAGCTTTGACCGTTATGCGCTTGATGCCTGTTTGCGGCGACTCGCTATAGGCCTTGCGCACCGGCAATGAGCGCTTGGGTATTTTGCCGTAATAGCGCTGCGCCAGAGCTAACACTTCCTGCGCCCGCACGTCTCCGGCGACCACCAGCACCGCATTGTTGGGGACGTACCATGTCTTGTACCATTCCTGCGCATCGCCCGCCGACATCCCCAGCAGATCGTTCATCCAGCCGATAACCGGATGCTGATATGGATGCTCTTGATATGCCGCCGCCATGAGCTTCTCTTCCATGAGCGCATGCGGCTGATCATCGGTGCGCATGCGCCGCTCTTCCATCACCACCCTGATCTCTTTGTTGAACTCTGCTGCCGTCAATCGCAGGTTATGCATGCGGTCGGATTCCAGCTCCATCGCCAGAGGCAGCTTGGATTTGTGCAGCTGCTGAAAATAAGCCGTGTAATCGTAACTGGTAAAGGCATTTTCGCGCCCCCCTGCGGCCGCGATACGTTTGGAGAAGTCACCCGCCGGCACCGTTTTTGTGCCTTTGAACATCATGTGTTCCAGCACATGCGCCACACCCGTGGTGCCGGTGCGTTCGTCCATGCTGCCGGCGCGATACCAGATTTGCTGCACCAGAACGGGCGCGCGATGATCTTCTTTGACGATGACCTTTAGCCCGTTGTCCAGCGTCTTTTCAAACACTTCTGCCTGCACGGAAAATACCGGCAACAACAGCCAGCTCAAATTTATCAACAAGCCTATGCGCATATTTCTAGCCCAAATCAGATCAATCAGAATAAAATGGCGACGACAGTAAAGCGCCACCGTAAGGGGCGCGTATTATGCGCCATATTGCAGTATTTCAACCACCTGCCGACACGACGAAATGTTTGGTTTCCTGAAAAAAGCTCCCCCTACGGACACATCCGAAAACACCGGCTGGCTTGCGCGTTTAAAAACCGGGCTGGCGCGTACAGGCAGCCAACTTTCCGAGCTGCTGAATCGCGGCGGGCGTATCGACGACGAGCTTTACGAAAAACTGGAAACCATCCTGATTACCTCGGATGTGGGCATGGATGCCACGCGCCTGCTTCTAGCGGATGTACGGCGCCAAGTGAAAGAACAGAAACTCACCGAGGTCGTCCAGATTAAGGAAGCGCTGGCACATGCGCTGCTCAAGCTATTGCAACCCCTCGCCCAACCGCTGCTCACCGACGCGCGCAAGCCGTTTGTGATCATGCTGTGCGGCGTCAACGGGGCGGGCAAAACCACTTCCATCGGCAAACTCGCGAAGCATTTCCAGAGCCAGGGCAAGTCAGTGTTGCTCGCTGCGGGCGACACGTTTCGCGCCGCTGCGCGCGAACAGTTGATGGAATGGGGTGCGCGCAACAACGTCACCGTCATCGCTCAGCAAAGCGGCGATGCCGCTGCAGTAATCTTTGATGCGGTGCATGCCGCGCTGGCGCGCAACATTGACGTGGTGCTTGCGGACACTGCCGGACGCCTGACTACGCAGGCGCACCTGATGGAAGAAATCAAAAAAGTAAAGCGCGTCATCGCCAAGGCGCTGCCCGATGCGCCGCACGAAGTGTTGCTGGTGCTCGATGCAAACACCGGACAGAACGCGCTGAGTCAGGTTAAAGCTTTCGACGAGGCGTTGAACGTGACCGGCCTCGTGCTCACCAAATTGGACGGCACTGCAAAAGGCGGCGTGATCGCCGCCATAGCCAAGGCGCATCCCATACCTGTTCGTTTTATCGGCGTGGGCGAAGGCTTGGACGATCTGCGTCCGTTTGTCGCAAAAGATTTTGTTGCGGCATTATTAGGAGTTGAAGAGTGATCAAATTCAACCAAGTCTATAAGCGCTATCCCGGCGGCTACGAGGCTTTGAAAAACCTGAGCTTCGAAATCGCCGAAGGCGAAATGGTGTTCCTCACCGGTCATTCCGGCGCGGGCAAAAGCACTTTGCTTAAACTCATCGCCGCAATTGAGCGCCCCAACAGCGGCAGCGTGGTCGTGAAGGGACAGAACACCAAATCGCTCAAAAGTGGCGCTTTGCCTTATCTGCGCCGCAACCTCGGCCTCGTTTTTCAGGATCACAAGTTGTTATTCGACCGTAACGCGTTCGACAACGTGATGTTGCCGTTGCAAATTTGCGGCTTTGATCACCGCGAAAGCGCCAAGCGCGTACGCGCCGCTTTAGATAAAGTCGGTTTGCTCAAACGCGAAAAGGCCAATCCCATTGCGCTGTCCGGGGGCGAACAGCAACGTTTGTGCATCGCGCGTGCCATCGTCAACCGCCCCACCATACTGCTTGCCGACGAGCCGACCGGCAACCTCGATGCCGAGTACTCGGGCGAAATCATGCACATTTTCAAGTCGTTCCATCAGGTCGGCGTAACACTGCTCATTTCCACGCACGACGAGGCGGTTTTACGCCAGTTTCCTGCGCGCGCGCTGGCCTTGAAACACGGGGAGTTGCAGACATGAAAAATTCGGCTATTCAGCATTTGCGCGTTATCCGTTTTACCCTGCAGCGCCTGCGGAATACACCTATCGCCAGCCTGCTCAACATTCTGGTCATCGGTATCGCGCTGAGCCTGCCGATCGGCGGCTATGTGCTGTTGAAGAATGTACAAGGTTTGGCGGAACAGATGGCGGGAACGCCGCAGATTAGCGCGTTCCTCGCTATGGGCACTGGCCCGGACGAGATCGCGCGCATCAGCAAACAGCTCAAAGATCATGCTGCGGTTGATCACATCGAATTCGTTCCACGCGATTTGGCTCTTAAACAATTACAACTCAGCACGGGCTTGGCGGATGTGGTCGGTGGACTTTCGCAAAATCCGCTCCCGGACGCTTTTATAATCTACCCTATCGCATTGGATGCCCAGAAACTTGAACTGCTGCGCGACGATTTGAAGTCATGGCCCAAGTTTGAGCATGTGCAGCTGGATTCCGCTTGGGCGCATAAACTGGAAGCGCTGCTAAAATTTGCCCGGCTGGCGGTATTAATCTTGGCCGCTATGCTCAGTTTCGCGCTGGTCGCCATTACCTTCAACACCATACGTCTGCAAATCCTCACTCAGCGCGATGAGATTGAAGTCTCCAAATTGATCGGCGCAACTAACGGTTTTATTCGCCGCCCGTTCCTGTATTTCGGCCTTATTCAAGGAATGCTCGGAGGTGCCGCAGCTTGGCTTATTATCGCGTCTAGCCTGTTTTTGTTGAATTATAGCCTTGCTGGCTTAGTCCAGCTTTATGCAAGCAGCTTCACCCTAAAGCACCTCTCCCTTGGCGACAGCCTTACCCTGCTTGGCTTCTCTTCGTATTTGGGCTGGCTCGGTGCTTGGCTATCCGTCTCACAGCATCTTTGGCAAATCGAACCAAAATAGCCCCAAAATTCGACGACACCAATATTTGGCACTCTGCGATCATGAGTGCTAATATTATGAACAGGAGGTGTCAATCATGAGCTATAACTTATCGTTACCGATGCCGTCAGCGGTTGGCAGCATTGATAATTACATTACATCGGTCAGAAATTTCCCCGTGCTTTCGCATGAGGAAGAGTTGGAGTTGGCTACGCGTTTTCGCCGCGATAACGATTTGGATGCGGCTCGCGCGTTGGTTGTATCGCATTTGCGTGTCGTAGTGAGTGTCGCGCGCGGATATGCAGGTTACGGCCTGCCGCATGCCGACTTGATTCAGGAAGGAAACATCGGGCTGATGAAAGCCGTGAAGCGCTACGATCCAGATCGTGGCGTCAGGTTGGTTTCGTTCGCGTTGCATTGGATACGCGCAGAAATGCATGAGTATATTTTGCGCAACTGGCGTCTGGTAAAAATCGCCACGACTAAGGCGCAGCGCAAACTGTTCTTCAATTTGCGCAGTATGAAGCAGGGATTGGGTGCATTGCAGCCGCAGGAAGTTTCTCGTATCGCACAGGAATTGAATGTCAGCGAGCGCGATGTGGTTGAAATGGAAACCCGTTTCGGCAACCACGAAATGTCTTTGGATCCTGAATCTGCTGACGAAGAACACAGCTTTGCGCCGATAGCCTATCTGTCTGCTGACTCCGAAAGCGAACCCGACCAAGTGCTTGAGCGCCTCGAATTTGAAAAACTGGAAAGCGCCGGTTTGAAATATGCGCTGGACAGCTTGGATGAACGTAGCCGCCGCATTATCGAAGCACGCTGGCTGAACAGTGATCATGCGGCAACATTGCATGAACTCGCCGCAGAGTTCAATGTTTCAGCAGAACGGATTCGTCAGATCGAGCAAAAGGCCATGAATAAAATGCATGCTGCCATGACATCTTAAAACTGCATCTGAAAGAAAAGCCGTGGACTATGTCCACGGCTTTTTTATTTCACGACTCGGAGTTTCGGCTTGCCTTGAGGGGCGGGACTGTCAGGCGGCTCATCCCCCCCACCTGATTTATTATCTACGGCGACACTCAAAATTGGTGAAGAGTCTTGTCCTTGAAAAACCAAACCCTGTCCGTTTTCTTTGGCAAATATGCCCATCACTGATGCAATCGGAACAACTATCTGATGCGAGACCCCGCCGAAACGCCCGCTACAAGTGATGTCTTCATTACCCATGTGCAGATTCCTGACCGCATCCACGCTGATGTTTAAAACGATCTTTCCGTCTTTCACATACCCCATCGGCACCTGGGTGTACTCATCCACCTGCACGGCCAGATAGGGGGTCAAACCGCTATCTGCACACCAATCGTAAATCGCACGAATCAAATACGGCTTGGTCGAAATCTCACTCACTTACGCATCGCTTTTTCTGACGGCGTCATTGCTTCGCTATAGGCAGGGCGGGAAAACAACCGTTCCGCATATTTCATCAATGGTGCAGCTTCCTTATCAAGCTGAATGCCGTAATGATCCAAGCGCCAAAGCAATGGGGCAATCGCCACGTCCAGCATAGAGAACTCATCTCCCAGCATGAATTTTTGCTTGGTAAAGACAGGGGAAATCTGTGTCAGATTTTCGCGCACCGCCGCCCTGGCTTTATCTACCGTCTTCGCCACACCACTTTCCAAGCCGTCGATATGACAGAACAGTTCCTGCTCAAAACGATGCAGGAACAGTCGCGCGCGCGCGCGCATCACCGGGTCGGCCGGCATCAGCTGCGGATGCGGAAAGCGCTCATCGATATATTCATTGATGATGTTCGCCTCGTACAGGATCAAATCACGTTCAACCAATACCGGGACTTTGTTATACGGATTCATTACCGCAAGATCTTCCGGCTTATTGAAAACATCAACGTCAATAACCTGAAAATCCATGCCTTTTTCAAACAGCACTATGCGGCAACGGTGGCTATAGGGACAAATTGTTCCCGAATACAGTGTCATCATCGCGCGGCTCAACCCTTTATCAGGTGGTTGCGACGCATCGCACCACCGACCAACTTATATCCAATGAAAGCAACTACTGCGGAAACCACGACACCCCACAACAACGGGATAGTGCCCGTACCGTTGATGCCCGCAATCCAAGTGTATCTCTCGCAAATCGTACCCAGAATAATACCTCCGGCAACACCCAATATCACATTGGGCGAATGACGCGGCCCCGGGAAGGAGAACACAACGAACGGAATTACGAATTTCAAGAATATCATCGCCCACCACAAAACGCTGTAATCACCGTTTTGCATTGCCATCACGCGATCCACTTCATCTCCAATATTGCCGTACCAGATCGTGAGGTACTGTGCAAAAAAGGTATACATCCACAACAGCGTGAAGGACAACATCATCTGCGCCATGTAATTGTAAATGTAGCCTTTAACTTTATGCACCAGCTTGCCTCGGGTGTTCAACACATAGATCCAGATCGTCAGGAAGGCGAGGAACATGCCGAAGTTACTGATGATGACTTGCAGGCCATAGATCGCGCTATGCCAAGCCGGTTGCAACGTCATCTCAAAATCCCACGCCACCATCGTGCCGTAAAGCACGTAAAGGAAAGGAATCCATGTTGCGATGTGATGAAAGCGCGCTGCATCTTCTGCGCTGCGCTCGCTCACTTCCTGACGCTTGATGAAAATCCAAGACACATATATCACCGTCAACATGCCTATAATTTCACGCGCAGCCAATAATGGCAGCGTGTACCAACCCGGCATATGTATATCTTCGCCATGTGATACGTGACCGATCCACGGGAAGGTGTGTTCCCCGCCCACCAGCAAAATGATCAGCATCACAAAAGCCAGCGGGAATAGTGCAAATAAAGACACCGAAAGCTGGCGTACTTCAAAGCGCCATTTTGCGCCAACCAGATACAGCACAGAACACAGTGCCACTCCGCTAAAAGCGAGACACAGCACCACCAGAAAATTAACCGACAAAACGGCCCAGTTGCTATAAGAAATCATTCCGTCGTCTCCCTTATTTCTTGGCTACAGGCGCAGCGGCTGGCGCCTGCTGCACAACTTTGCGCACATAGTTGACCACATGCCAACGTTCGGTCGGAGACAGATCATTGCCATAGGTTGGCATGACCGCGCCGCCAAAAGTCATGTAGCCCCAGATAAAGCCATCGCTGCGCGCTTTGGTCATATCTGCGGACAGGTCATATGGCTTCAACGCCAGCTTTGCCCCGACCAGTCCATCGCCGTGCCCGGCTTTACCGTGACATGGAGTGCAGTAGATCTCGAACAGCTTACCGCCTGTTGCGACAGATTTTTCATCCGCTGGAATGGGGTTTTTCAATTTGTCGGCTGCCGCTGCATCTTTGACGATGGTCGTCGTGCCCGGAACGGGAACTGATCGTTTCGGAAATGGAACCATGCCCGGATTGGCCGGATCGGCACCTTCTTGCGGCTTGGTGCTCACCTGATTGGCCATATCCTGCGACCAAGGCCACGCTTGCGCCATTGCAGGCGCCAACAACAATGCAATTGCTAAGGATAGTTTTTTCATTTCCCCGCCTCTTCCTGAATCTCCAACGCTTCGTGATCGGTGAACACCTTCTTGATTTTTGCCATAGCAGACGCGTCTGCTTTGATCAGAATTCCAATCTGATCTTCCGACACTTTGGCGCTATACAACGGCGAGCGTTTGGCCGGAAGGCCCGCGCAAACCAGAAAACCCAGTACCGAAATAAACACACCGCCCAAAATGAACATCTCATAAGTCAACACAAAGTTGGGCGGGAAAGGCACGATCGGCTTGCCACCTTTCATTTGTGCAAAGAAGTTGGCCTGCGCACCCGAGATCAAAAAGAATCCGAGTAGACCACCTAACAGCGCCCCACCCAAAGTGAACCACTGCACGTTAGCGGAGCGCTTGCCCAAGAGATCCTCTACCTCATGGTGCTCAATGGGCGACTTGAGCGTCAAATCGTCAAAATTAAAGCCCTTAATGTCCGCAGCACGCAATTCATAAATCGCGGCCTCTGCATTTTCGAAGTTATTAAACAACGCGAGTATATGTTGCTGGCTCATCAGTGCGCTCCCTTCTCTGCAAGCTCATTTTTCTTTGAAGCAAGACTGCGGTGGTACACCATTTCCTTCACTTCATACATGGAAACAGATGGGAATATCTTGCAGAAAAGCATGAACAGCAAGGTAAACCAACCAAAGCTACCGAACACCATGCCCCACTGAACCCAGCTTGGCCACTGGAAGCCGTCCCATGTCCACGGGTAGTAACCATGCGAGAACGTCGGAGCGACGATCATCCAGCGCTCCAGCCACATACCCAGATTCAACAGCAGCGACACAGCGAACAAAACAGGGATATTAGTCTGAAAACGCTTGACCGCGAGCATCAACGGCACTACAGAGCCACAGAAAATCATCATCCACCAGAAGGGGGCATACGGGCCCATCGCCTTTTGGAGAAGCACATCTTTGGCAGCCTGGTCATGGCTATACCATACCGCAGCGAACTCGATCGCATTGAGGTAAGTCCACACCATCGAGATCGCAAAGGTCAAACGCGCAACTTTCTTCAAGATCGGCAAGGTCATATATTCTTCAAATCTGAATACGTAACGCAGGATGATGAACAGCGTGATGATCGCCGCGCAACCGGAATACAGCGCACCAGCAACGAAATACGGTGGAAACGAAGTCACGTGCCAACCAGGCTGTTGCGACATGGCGAAGTCCGAAGCCACGATAGAGTGTACCGATACCGCCAAAGGAATCAGGAAGCAGGCTACAGTCAGGTAAGTGACGCGGAAGTTGCGCCATTGACGGTCAGTACCTTCCCAGCCCAATGACAAGATGGTGTACAACTTCTTGCGCCAGCCCTCATGCAAATGGTCGCGGCAAATCGCCAAGTCTGGGATCATACCGATGAACAAGAATATCACCGAAGAGCTGAGGTAAGTAAAGATCGCCATCGCATCCCACAGCAACGGGGACTGGAAATTCGGCCACAGGCCGCGCTCATTTGGATAGGGAACCGAGTAGTAAAACTGCCACAAACGACCCAAGTGCACCATCACGAACAAACCTGCCGTCATCAGCGAGAACGTCGTCATCGCTTCGGCGAAACGGTAAATCGGCTTACGCCAATCGGCGTGCATCAAGTGCAAAATCGCCGACAGCAAAGTGCCGGAGTGGCTCATGCCGATCCAGAAGATAAAAGTCGCAATATACAAACCCCATACATGCGGGTTGTTCAAATTCGCCACACCCATACCAATCTGATATTGGTAAACCTCGCAGCCCAGACCTACACCGAACAACGTCAGTGCGGCAACCAAAATAACCCAATACAATTTTCTGGGCGCCTCCAAGCTCTTGAGAACGTCACCGTTGATCTTTGCCCAGGCTATGCTCTCGCTGATATCTTTTTCCATTGTTACTTATCCTTTTACTTGTGCCTTAGATGGCGCTTTCGCGCACACGCTCCAGATACATCACCGACGGATACAAACGCAACTCTTCCATGATGCGATAACCGCGCAAATCGGTGCCGCCTTCCTGGGCATCTTTTGCCTGTACTTCTTTGCTCAGCTCGACCTGCTGATGCGCCCATTGCTTAGCCACTTTCGATTCCGGATCGACTAAATTGCCGAAAGAAATCGCATTAGTCGGGCAGGCTTGCTGGCAAGCAGTTTGCACCTCTCCGTCACGCACCAGACGCCCTTCGTTGCGCGCCGTATTTTTTGCTGCCGTCATACGCTGCACGCAGAAAGTGCACTTCTCCATGACACCCTTGCTGCGCACCGACACATCCGGGTTCAGCTGCTGCGTCATCTCGGCAGGCCAGACATTGTCAGTCGACGGGTAGTCGTACCAGTTGAAGTAACGCACTTTGAACGGGCAGTTAGCCGAGCAGTAACGCGAACCCACACAGCGGTTGTAAATCTGCGAGTTCACGCCGTCTGCCGTATGGTTGGTTGCGCCGGCAGGACACACCGTTTCGCACGGAGCCGCTTCGCACTGCTGGCACATCATCGGCAAGAATTGCGCGCCCTGATCGGCAAACTCGCGACCATCTTCCGGCCAGTAGCGCTCGATGCGCATCCAGTGCATCTGCTGTCCGGCGTTGAACTTTTCTTTACCCACCACCGGAATATTGTTCTCGGCATAACACGCCACGCTGCACGCATTACAGCCGGTACAGGCATCAAGGTCGATGGCCATCGCCCACTTGTATTCCTCGTGCGGCTTGTCATCCACCGGATGACCGTGGCGGAACTGCGACCAGTTTTCTAATAGATTGGTAACGGACATTTTTTAAACCTCCCCCGAAAGTTCAACTTCATCAGTCGATGCGCTTACGGCTATTTTCTTGCCTGCTTGGCTTCCGCCCGCCGCGCCCTCATCCTTGACGATCATCACGCGCTTGCCAGTTTTGCCGATCTTCACGCGAGTCTCATTGAGCGCAAGCTCGCCCGTGTCTTTATCCACAACCTGATCTAGAAGACTGAACGCATTAATGCCAACACCCTTGGCCCAACGACCCAGCGCAGTGTGACCATTGCCCAATGGAATGGAAACCGCATCGGGATGAATGCCGGGGAACAGATAGGCTTGCGCTTTGACCGAACCGCTGCGCGAAGTCACTTCGACAATATCGCCCTCGACGATGCCCAGCTTGGCTGCCGTCTTGGGGTGCAATTCCACCCATGAATCCCACACGATGGTAGTCAACGGATCGGGAGATTCTTGCAGCCAAGGTTGATTGGCATGGCGACCATCGCGCAGATTCGCGGTCACCGCCGGAATCAAGTGCAGCGGATAGGCGCTATCTTCCTCCGCCGGAGCAGGTAAAACCAATCCGGCAGCGCTGGATTTCGCCGACAAAGCACCGTTCGACGCGGGAAGCTTGACCAAGCCCTCGCTCAGCGTCTCGCCCCAGAACGTATCGTCATCCGCACCCGCACCGCCCAGCGCAGATTTGTTCTTCACTACAGCGCTGCGCAGATAGGAGTAAAAATCCTCGTAATCCTTGTATTCATTGGCACGACGCTGCTTGAGCAAAGCCAACAGAATATCGCCCGTACCGCGCGTACCCGCATGCAGCTTCTCCATCAGTGGCTGCTGGATATTCAGTTGCGCAGCTTCGACCAAATATTCCGGCACAGCGGTTCCCCAGTCTTCCAGCGCGGAATCCAACGGCAACACCAAGTCTGCTGCCAGAGCGGTTTCGTCCAGATAGTTCGCAAACACCACCTTGAACGACACTTTTTTCAGATTGTCTTGGAACTTGAGTGCGGCAGGAGCAGTGAACACCGGGTTTACACCATAACTGAACAGCACTTTAAGCTTGCCGTTTGCCATGCTGTCGTTCAACGCCTGCACCGAAGAGCGATTGCCGGTTGTAACGGCCACTTGCGGGAACGGTACATTTGCCGGCGCTTCGATCGTTTTGCCAATATTGCCCAACACGCGATTCAACAGCGCGATGGCCGCGGCATTTTGCGAGCCGTGCTTATAGCCCTCGGCCGCTCCTCCTGCGATCACCAAACTTGGCGTGCGCGCTTTCAGCAACGTAGCCAACTTGCTGATCTGCTCGGCGGATACACCTGTATCTTTGCTGACGCGTTCTGCGTTGTAAGCCTTGCTCACCGCAGCGACATCTGCCGGCAAGGACAATCCCGCCGCATCCAGCGCATTAATCACGCCCAGCGCCAGAATGCCTTCCGTCCCCGGACGAATAGCGATCCAGCGATCCGCATTCGCGCCGGTCAAAGTCATCTTGGACTCGATCTGCACCAGTACGCCGCGCGCGCCATCGCTGCCCTTGCGGAATTGCGCATATTCCTGCGAGAAATGCACAGGGGAAACCCAAGCCCCCAAGAAATCCGCCCCGAAAGAAACCACCACTTGCGCCTTATCCAAACGCAAACGCGGCATTTCCACGCCGTAGGCCTTCTTGTTAGCTGCGCGTACCACCGAGGGGGCGACTGCGTCGTAAGCATAGTGATTCTTGGAACCCAACGCTTCCAGATAATTCTTCAACAGCACTTTGACATGGCCGCTCACAGCACCGGTCAAAAAGGCAATCTCATCGCCCTTCACGCCATTGAGCTTTTCATTGATCAGACCCAGCGCCTTATCCCAAGTGATCGCCTCACCCTTGTCGCCGTTGCGCAGCAAAGGTTCGCGCACGCGGTCGGGGTTATAGTGCGCCTGCACGCCAGCCTGCCCGAGTCCGCACAACTTGCCGCGGTTGATGGCTGAACTGGCATTGCCCTCCAGCTTGAGCACGCGGCCTTCGCGCACGCGGCCGGTGATGCTGCAACCCGCATCGCATTGCGCGCAGGTCGAATTAAAATACACACCGATGCCGGGAAGCGCATATTCGGGGGGTTCCACATAGGAAGTTACAATCTCTGCGCCATCTTGCACCGAGGTATTGCCGCAACCGCTCAATGCGACAACCGCACCCCCCCAACCCAACACCTTCAGAAAATCTCGTCGATTAAAACCGTTTTCAATCATCACTAAACCCTCTTGGAAATCTTGATTTGCGAACTCGCGCTATTCACGGGCGATTATTTGTGGCACTGCCAGCAATCGTTCGGGCCATGTGTCGTCTTGGTAGCCGCCACATCCACCGGATGATCTTTCTCATGGCAACTTACGCACCATCCCATGGAGAGCGACTTTTGACGTCGTGCAACGGTCATCGTTTTCACATCGCCGTGGCAATAGCCGCACGCTTCTTGCACCGGCTTGTTCTGCGCAAAGACAAAACGCTGGATATGACGCTCGTGGTTGAAGCGCACGAAGTCCGGCAAGTCATGCACTTTTTTCCAAGGCACCGGCTTTTTGGCATCCCAGTATTCGAACAACTTCTGAATACGCGGCGTCTCTCTGACCGAATTGATGGTTTGGTGACAGCCGACACATTTTTGCAACGGCGGGATAGCGGCTACCGCACTGCGGCGCGCCCCCGTGTGGCAATACATACAGTTGATTTCCATGCCACCCTTAGCGGGAACAGAAGGGTCTGCCGCATCTGCCGGATTGCGCGGACCCGCGTGGCGGTCATGGGGAAACTCAATGGGCTGTTCAACCTTTGGCCCCAAATCATCCGCAGTGGAAATGGATGGCGGTACTTCAGTAGCATGACTGCCTGTATTCGCGAATAGCCCGACAAGCAGGATTGATAAGCATAAGAAACGGTGCATCGTATGTGGTCCCCCAACAAAACAATAGACTGCCGGCCCGGTTGCCGCCGACATTGCATTACTACGGGTGAAACGGATTATTTGAATTACGTGGCGCAATCGCTTTATTATTTTAATTCCACTGACCTGAAAATCGGCCAGCGCGACAACGCGAGCCGAATAATGTCTAGGTTGAAAAATAATGTCAACACTGCTTCGGCAAGAAGGCCAATATCTAAAATTAAAATACCTTTGCATCAAAGTATTACAGCGTTTGCTTATATTTCAATCGCAAAGCCCCATTTCCTATGAACGAAGACATTTTGAAAGGCTCGGCCTAATCCTAATAAGTTGTAGCTCATGCCTCCTCCCTCGCTGTCTTCTTGTTAAACTATCACGCATTGACCCCGGATCGGAATACGCACCATGAATGAAGAACAAGCCGTATTGGATTTTTTCTCTTTGCCGGAAAATCTTCCTTTGGCGCTCAGCGTCGCCGAACAGGTGGACAACATCCGCATGCGCATGAACAACGAATTCTGGCATCGCGCCTGTGCGCGCCTCACGACTCAAATATCGGATTGGCGCATCGCTTTGACCGAAGATCGCAATACGCCTGACCGGTATGTGGGACTGCATTTACAACCAGCCCGCGAGCAGAATTTATCTCTGCAACCCATGATGGAACAGCAAGTGATAGAGGGCGAAACGCGCATCTATTGCGGCCTCATGTGGAGCAGCTCTCCGACGGACGATAAAAAACAACTGCCCGACATCGCCGCTCTGCACGACAAATTGCAGCATGCCGGTTATAAAAGTAATGATCGTTTCCTAGCCTGGCGCTGGACTGCGCTGTATCCTCAGCGCAAACATTTTTTGCTCCGCCTAAACGCTCATCCTGACGAGTTGCTCCACGAAGCTACGGCTCCCCTGCTTGACCAGCTATCCAGCCACGGCACGGAACTATTTCGCGCGAATAAAGCTTTGCGCGAAATAGGGACAAGCACAACCGTTTCGCTGGACCAGTTGCGCATGAATCTCGCCCACTAAAGAACACCCCTAGAATTTACTGACGGCAAATTCCCGGAGTGAATCCGCCCCGAAAATATCACGCCTATATTTGGCTGTAGCCTTGACCATACCTACTCAAAACGCGGGAAGATCGCACATGGAAGATAAGGCCAGTAGTTTCGCCAAGGCTGCACAGACTAAAGCATAAAAGTTGTAAGCTCGTTAGCTGACCTGCAATGGCGATACGATACGGCGTATTTCGGGCACACAGGAACCGCAACCTGTTCCAGCCTTCAGCACTTGTCCCACTGCCTCAACGCTGTTCAGTCCATGTTTTTGTATGGCCTGTCGTATCGTTTTTTCTCCGATGCCGAAACAGGCGCACACAGTGCGTCCAGTATCAGACGCAACTCCTTTGCGGGGGCGCGCCGCCAGCAATGCGCCCATATCCGCAGTATCCAAAACAGCCTTTCCAAATAAATTGCCGACCCACTCCCGTTCCGGCAGACGCTGATCCGAAGCAATAAAAAAAACGGCGTCCAATTTTCCTTCGTTAAGACAGGCCGCACGGTAACGACCCATCGCCGCGTCACTATACTCCTGCCAATCTCCTGAGCCGTGCCATGCATTTTTCACCCAACTGCGCCAGTTATCCGGCAATGTTTCGCCAGCGATCTCGTGCCGCCAATAACCGACACCCCATGAGCTTGCGCAATAGCTCGCATCGGCCAATTCCAGCCGTGTACGGCTCAATACAAATCCCTGCCAAACCGGTTTATATGGCTCAACACGTACTGGCGTATGCTTGGATTCCGGCTGGCCGGAGATCGGATCGGTGATCGGGGCGACAAGTGCGTCCACCCGTGCCAACTTAGCAAAAGCATCATTCCAGTGCATCGGCACAAACACCGAACCGTGACGTTGATCTTCGCTAACTTGTACGCGTGCCAGCATGCTGCCGTGGCGGCTGGTCAGGCGCGCCAGTCCGCCATCTTGCAGTTGATGAAATTGCGCATCAGCGGCATGTATCTGCACGAATGGTTCGAACTCATGGGTATTCAGGCGCGGCACTTTGCCGGTGCGAGTCATGGTGTGCCATTGATCGCGAATGCGACCGGTGTTCAGCACCAGCGGAAAATCCGTGTCCACCGTTACCGCAGGCAGTTGCGGCGCGACAGCGACCATGCGCGCTTTGCCGTTGGGGGTATAAAATTTTCCATCGGCGAACAATCGTTGTGTGCCGTTCGGCGCAACATTATTGAGCGGCCATTGTACGGGTTGCAATGCGTCATATTTCACATCGCTCAGCTTAGTCAATGCGCTGATGTCGAAAGCGCGTTTCCCTGCATTTTCAAAACCGGATAACAGCGCATGTTCACTAAATATCTGCGCAGGTTTTGCATACGAAAACGCTGCGGCAAAGCCCATGCGCTGCGCCACTTGAGTGATGATCCACCAGTCCGGCTTGGCTTCCCCTGCCGTTGGCATGAATGAGCGTTGTCGCGAAATGCGCCGTTCAGAATTGGTCACGGTGCCGTCTTTCTCTCCCCAGCCTGCGGCAGGCAGCAGAATGTCGGCGCAAGCCGTGGTGTCGGTGTGTTGCACACAATCGGAGACAACCACCAGTTCACAATCCAGCAAGGCGGCGCGCACGCGATCTGCATCCGGCATACTGACCACCGGGTTGGTTCCCATGATCCACACCGCTTTGATTTTTCCCGCTGCAATGGCTTGAAACATGTCCACTGCTTTGAGCCCGGGTGCTTGCGCCATGTGCGGTGCGTCCCAGAATCTCGCTACCAGATCAATGCTCGCGGCATCGGAAAAATCCAGATGCGCCGCCAGCTGATTGGCGAGTCCGCCCACCTCGCGTCCGCCCATCGCATTCGGTTGCCCCGTGACAGAGAACGGCCCCATACCGGGACGCCCAATGCGCCCCGTCGCCAGATGCACATTGATGATCGCGTTGGCTTTGTCCACGCCGCTGGAGGATTGATTGATGCCTTGCGAAAAGATCGTCACGGTGCGTTCGGTGCGCGCGAACATCTGAAAAAATTCGCTGAGCTGCGTCTCGGCAACTCCGCACACCTGTGCCACTTTTGGAATCGAACTCACTGCCCGCGCCGCTTCAAAGGCAGCTGCGAAACCTTCCACATGCGCCTCGACGTAGGCCAGATCGAGCGCGTCTTCGCGCCGCAGAAAATGCAGCAGGCCGTTGAACAAATACGCGTCCGCTCCCGGCGCGATGGCTAGATGCAAATCGGCAATGTCGCAAGTCGCCGTGCGACGTGGGTCGACCACCACCACCTGCATGCTTGGACGGGCTTTTTTCGCCGCCGCCAAACGCTGGTACAGCACCGGGTGCGCCCACGCATAGTTGGAGCCGACGATGACCACCAGATCGGCGGCCTCTATATCCTCATAACAAACCGGCACGGCATCGGCACCGAAAGCGCGTTTGTGCGCTGCCACTGCGGTGGACATGCACAAGCGGGAATTGGTGTCGATGTTCGCGCTACCGATAAAGCCTTTCATCAGCTTGTTGGCGACGTAATAGTCTTCGGTCAACAGCTGCCCTGAGACATAGAAGGCCACTGCATCCGGCCCGTGTTCGGCAATGATTTTTTTGAAGCCATCGGCAACACGATCCAGCGCCTCATCCCACGAAGCGCGTTGCCCATTGACCAAGGGATGCAACAAGCGCCCTTCGTGATCCAATGTGTCAGCTAATGCAGCACCTTTGGAGCATAGTCGCCCGAAGTTTGCCGGATGATGTTGATCGCCGCACAGCGTGATGCCATCCGCCGCAACGCTCACCTCCACGCCGCAGCCCACCCCGCAATAAGGGCAGGTGCTGCGAGTCGTGTGTGGTGACGCTAGGCTTTTTTGCATGCCCCGGCTTTCATTTCAAGAAATAACGCGCTATGTGCGATTCGGACTTCATGCCGATGTGCGCAACCAGTATCGGGAGCGATGGCATTGCCCGACTCCAGATCAATCACCCAGCTATGCAACGGACAAGTCACACGCTTGCCGTGTACGATACCTTGTGCCAGCGGCCCGCCTTTGTGCGGGCAACGGTTATTCAGTGCAAACACCTGATCATCCACGCTGCGAAACAGTGCGATTTCTCCGTCATCTGTTTTGATGACCCGCGAACCTTGGCGAGGTATATCTTCCAGCGTGCCGACTTGTATCCAGTTCATTGCGTTTCTCCTTATTCGATGGTGGCTAGAGTGGCGTACTCGTGTGCTTCTTTTCCTTCGGCGCGCTCTTTCCACGGATCGTCCTGCGAGTAGCGTTGCGATTCCAGAAAACGTGCATACAACGCGGAGCGGCCCGCAGCATCTGCGACGATGTGCTGTTTGATGTGCGCCAGTCCGACGCGTTCGATCCACGGCGCGGTGCGATCCAGATAATGGGCTTCTTCCCGATACAGTTGCATGAACGCGCCGCAGTATTCCAGCACCTCGGCCTCGGTCGCGACCTTGCATAGAAAGTCGGTGACGCGCACTTTGATGCCGCCATTGCCGCCGACATGAATCTCGTACCCGGAATCGACACACACCACGCCGAAATCTTTGATGGTGGCCTCGGCGCAATTGCGCGGGCAACCGGACACGGCGATCTTGAATTTGTGCGGCGTCCACGAACCCCAGGTCATCTGCTCGACCTTGATGCCCAGACCGGTGGAGTCCTGCGTGCCGAAACGACACCACTCGGAGCCGACGCAGGTCTTCACCGTGCGCAGCGACTTGCCGTAGGCATGGCCGGAGACGAATCCCGCCTCAACCAGTTCGCCCCACATCTTGGGCAGGTTTTCTTTGGTGATGCCGTATAAACCGATGCGCTGCCCGCCGGTGATATGGACGGTGGGGACTTCGTAGCGTTCGGCGATCTCGGCGATAGCGCGCAATTCGGCGGGTGAGGTGACGCCACCCCAGATACGCGGGATCACCGAATACGTGCCGTCCTTCTGGATGTTGGCATGCACGCGTTCGTTGATGAAACGCGAGCGACTGTCGTCCGCATATTCACCCGGCCACGCCGCCAGCAAATAGTAGTTCAACGCGGGACGGCACACATGGCAACCATCCGGCGTTTTCCATTGCAATGCCTGCATCACATCGGGGATAGTTTTCAGTCCGTCTTTACGGATCGCTTGCGACACGTCCTGATGCGAGGCATCAGTGCATCCGCAGATTGCCTGCTTGCTTGGCTTGGCGGAATAATCGCCACCCAGCGTATTCGCCAGTATCGCCTCTACCAAGCCGGTACATGAACCGCACGAAGCGGATGCTTTGGTATGTGCGCGCACTTCGCCCAAGGTGAATAGTTTTTTCTCGACGATGGCATTGACGATAGTTCCCTTGCACACGCCGTTGCAGCCGCAAATTTCAGCGGTGTCCGGCATGTTTGCCACGCTGCTTGTCCCGCCATGCCCCGAATCGCCAAGATGCGCCTGGCCGAACAAGATGTGCTCGCGCATTTCCGTAATGTCGGTTCCATCGCGCATCATCTGGAAATACCAGGGCCCGTCCACGGTATCGCCGTACATCACCGCGCCGCGCAATTTGTTATCGCGCAGCACAAGTTTTTTGTATACACCGCGCGCCGAATCTTGCAACAGCAGCTCTTCGTCCCCCTTGCCGGGATTGAAGTCGCCCGCAGAAAACAGATCGATGCCGGTCACCTTGAGTTTGGTCGAAACGGAAGAGCCTTCATAACGCATTGCGCCATAGCGGGCGAGGTGATTCGCCGCCACTTTGGCCTGCTCAAACAGCGGTGCGACCAGCCCGTAAGTCTGCCCGCGATGCTGCACGCATTCGCCCACCGAATATATCTTCGGGTCGTAGGTCTGCATGGTGTCGCTGACCACGATGCCGCGTTCGCAATGGATGCCGGCTGACTTGGCCAGCGCGATGTTGGGACGTATACCCGCCGACATCACGATCAAATCGGCGGGTATCTCTTCGCCATCTTTGAAGCGCAAGCCAGTGACCGAGGTTTCGCCGAGGATGGCTTCCGTTTGGCGCGACAGGTAGAACTTCAAGCCGCGTTTTTCCAGCGCCCCCTGCAACAGTCCACCGCCGACCTTGTCCAATTGGCGCTCCATCGGCCATTCGCACAGATGCACTACCGATACATCCATGCCGCGTAGCGACAAACCGTTCGCCGCTTCCAATCCGAGCAAACCGCCGCCGATCACCACAGCACGAATGCCCTCGCCTGCCATGCCCAGCATGTTCTCCACGTCGGCGATGCTACGATAGCCCACTACGCCCGGTAGGTTAATTCCGGGAACCGGGAGCATGATGGGGTTGGAACCGGTGGCGATCAGCAAGCGGTCATAGGGTACGACAATCCCGTCTTCCGTTTCGACCACGCAGCGTAAGCGGTCGATCTTGGTTACCGTCTTGCCCGTGTGTAGGGTGATATGGTTTTGCTCGTACCAGCTCCAGTCGTTCAGAATGGTGTCTTTGAACGACATCTCTCCCGACAGCACTGGCGACAGCAGGATGCGGTTGTAATTGGGTTGAGGCTCTGAGCCGAACACGGTTATGTCGAACGTGTCGGACGACATCTTGAGCAACTCTTCAATGGTGCGTATGCCTGCCATGCCGTTGCCAATCACCACTAAACGCATTTTTGCCGTTGCTATCATAATATTTTCCCTTTAAAAAATGCTGTCCGACGGCGTTGCACGCAGTCGGACACCTTTGTCCTTTGTTACAAAGCCTCCGAACTGCCATTGGTTCGTCGATATCTATTACGGAGCAATAGCCGTGCCATAGCTCTGGCAAAGAGAAAATATTAAATGCAGTCAATGTATTGAAATATTTCCGATTTGCCGCGCAACTTATCGCTAATTCATAACGACCTGTTTTGGTGCAGCCATAGAGCCAAACTGGAGCATCGTGGAGCGTTCTTCATGCCCCCAGCTTATTGGCGAAAATAATGCGACAAGTTTAATTGCCGTGTCCATAGAAGTGCTGGACATGGAGGGCAATATTATTTCAACGATGGCAATGGTGTAGTCGGCAGCGGGCCAGCTGGTGGGGCTCGGCAATTGTGTTTATTCGGGCGCCAATACAGAGGCAGCTCTGATTGGCACCAGAAAGTTGCTGCGATGCTCTGCAAGTGTGCGTTGATAAGACGAGAGCACCAAGACGAAGCGTAGGCAGGCACTTGGCTGGTGCAATATGTATTGAGCAGTTACTAAATAAAACCAATAGGTTACTCACATTTACTTGGGATGGCATAAACCATGCTTTGGTTGTGCCAAGTGTGAGCCATTTCCATTTTATTAAGGATAGTTATGAAAAGCGATTTCTGGAGCGTAGGGCACAAGCCAACCTTGTTTGCGGCCTTTCTGTATTTTGATTTAAGTTTTATGGTGTGGGTGCTGCTGGGGCCATTGGCGGTGCAAATATCTGCTGACCTGCATCTTACTGCCGCGCAGAAAGGCATGATGGTGGCGGTGCCTATTCTATCGGGCGCGATTTTGCGTATGGTGATGGGCGTGCTGGTCGATCATCTGCAGCCCAAAAAAGCGGGTCTGATCGGGCAACTCGTGGTGTTGATCGCTTTGGCGCTGGCCTGGTTTAACGGCATCCACAGTTACCATCAAGTGCTGGCTTTGGGCGTGGCACTGGGCATGGCCGGTGCTGCATTTGCGGTTGCCTTGCCGCTGGCTTCACGCTGGTATCCGCCCGAACATCAGGGCACGGCATTGGGTATCGCCGGTGCGGGTAATTCCGGCACTGCGCTGTCCGCCTTGTTTGCCCCCGGCTTGGCCGTTGCGTTTGGCTGGAATAACGTGTTCGGCCTAGCCTTGATTCCGCTGTTGTTTGCGCTGGTGGTGTATACCCTGTATGCCAAAGACAGCCCGGACTGCCCGCCGAAAAAATCATTCCATCAATATATGAATGTGCTGAAAGACAAAGATGCATGGTGGTTTATGTTCTTCTACAGCGTGACGTTTGGCGGATTTGTCGGCATGGCTTCTTCGCTCACCCTTTACTTTAACGACCAGTATGGATTGTCGCCGGTAATCGCAGGCTATTTCACTGCGGCCTGTGTGTTTGCCGGTTCGTTGGTGCGCCCCCTGGGTGGCAACATCGCCGACCGTATCGGCGGCATCCGCACCTTGATGACCATGTATGTGATCGCTGCGGTATTTTTGTTAATCATGAGTTTTGGCATGTCTAATCTGTATCTCGCACTGGCGGTGGTATTGCTTGCAATGGCGGCTCTCGGCCTAGGCAACGGCGCGGTATTTCAATTGGTGCCGCAGCGCTTCCGCAAGGAAATCGGCGTGATGACCGGTATGGTGGGCATGGCAGGCGGTATCGGTGGTTTCTATCTGGCATCTAGTTTGGGTTTCTCCCGCCAGATTACAGGAAGTTATCAAATCGGCCTGACAGTGTTTGCCGGGCTTGCGGTGCTGGCGCTGATCGGTTTAATCAGTGTGAAAAAACGTTGGCGTACCACGTGGGGTTCTTCTGCGGCGACTAGCGCCAAGGTATAAGATCAGCCACAACTAGGATACGGTGAAGTGACGGACACTTCACCGTATGTTTTTCTAAAGGCACCCATAAAATTGATATGTCCCTGAAAATAACCATAGGCCAAACCAGCGTAACGGGAGCGCGCGAACGCAATGAAGATTATTGCGGCGCAGTCACACCTGCCGCAGAGCAGCTGCAAACCAAGGGCGCGCTGCTGGCCGTGGCCGATGGCGTGGGCGGCAATGCGGGTGGGCGTGAAGCGGCAGAAATGACGGTGCGCGGCGTGCTGTCAGACTACTATGCAACACCTGACACCTGGGAAACCACGGTAGCGCTCGACAAGCTGCTCATCGCGCTGAATCGCTGGGTGATTTCGCAAGCCGCACGGCAGCGCGATATGACCGGCATGGCCACCACGCTCTCAATGCTGGTATTGCGCGGCAAGCGTTATGTCATCGCCCATGTGGGCGACAGCCGTATTTATCGCCTGCGCGGCGACACGCTGGAACAACTCACCACTGACCACGTGTGGGAGCGGCCCGACATGCGCCATGTGTTAAAGCGTGCCATAGGTCTGGATAGCTCGCTGCAGGTGGATTATGCGGAAGGTGAGTTACAGGCGGGTGATGTGTTTGCGCTGATGAGCGACGGCGTGTGGGAAAAGCTGGGTCAGCTTGGCATACACGAAATTTTGTCGCTGTATCACACGCCGCAAATGGCGGCCGATGATCTGGTGAAGCAGGCGCTGGCAAAAGGCAGCCAGGATAATGCGACCGCGCTGGTGGTGCGTATTGAACAGCCGGGCGATGAACAGCTGGCCGATTTGCTGTCGGAAGCCAAACGTCTGAGAATTCCGCCTCGGCTCAAGGCGGGGGATCAGCTGGATGATTTCGAAGTGCTCGAATTGTTGTATGAATCGCGCGCCAGTTTGTTATACAAGGTAAAAAATCTGGCGAGTGGTCAGCTGTGCGTACTAAAAACGCTGCATCCCCTGATGCAGGACGATACGGAAAGCTGTAATGGCCTGCTCAATGAAGAGTGGCTGGGCAAGCGGGTGGTATCGCGTTACTTTGTGCAAGTATTGCCGCTGGCAGCGGATAAACGCAGTTATCTTTACTATGTGATGAGTTTTCATCCCGGTGCCACATTGCAGCAACAAATGGATGTGGGGCATCACTTTACCAGCGCCGAAGTGGGCACCGTAGGTACTCGTCTGATCAAAGGCCTAGCTGCATTGCACCGCTTGAATATTGTGCACCGCGATATCAAGCCCGCCAATTTGCATCAGGGTGAAGATAGCCGTTTGCGCATCCTTGATCTGGGTGTGGCGATTAATCCGCATGGCAGTCATGCCGGTGCGCAGGGCAATCCGGGCACACCCAGCTATATGGCACCGGAATTATTTGCCGGCGAAACCGCGAGTGTGCAAAGCGACCTGTATGCGGCCGGTGTCACCCTGTATTACCTGCTAACGCGGCATTATCCTTACGGCGAAATCGAACCTTTCCAACGCCCGCGTTTTGGTGACCCGCTAGCGCCCACGCGCTACCGCCCTGATATTCCGCAATGGCTGGAGAATATTATTCTCAAAGCTGTTGCGCGTGACCCAACGTTGCGTTTCGAAACGGCTGAAGAAATGTTGCTGGCGCTGGAAGTCGGCGAACGCAGACCCTTGCTGACACCGGCACGTTCGCCCTTGGCAGAACGCGATCCGCTACTCATGTGGCAGGGTATCGCGGTGTTGTCTGTTTTGCTTAATGCATTATTGTTTTATTTGTTAATTGTTTCCTGAATCTGCATGAGTTGGTGCTTGTCGAAAACGTGCAGAAATCATTTGAAACGCAACAAGCTATCTTTGTCGCACTCACGGACATCAATCTAAAAATTGCGAACGGTAACTTCCCCCCCGCCGTTGGGTTGAGAAAGATTCTCTAGTTTATATTTCGCAAATCCTGTGCCACAGCTGATTTGCTGTATTGCTAGGTATATCGAACTCATCAGCCGCATCTATTTGGTGCGCGACGGGACGCTGTGGCAGCTAACTTTGGTGCATGGTGTAGAACAACTTCGCATTACGCACCAATTTATAACCGTACCGCATCACACCACGCCAAAAGGGTGCAAAGCGTCCGCATCTAATTTGAAAAAAAACCACCGCGCATATAAAAAATAATCGAGATAACAGCAGGATAGAAATTTTCTGCTTGTTATGGCATGGTTATTGCTGAAACAAGATATGTACGAACGCGTATAGAAACGGCTCTTAAATGACCCATCCGTATTAATTTAGATTGAGAGAGGAAGTGATATGTCTTATTTAATCCCGTCAGAATTTGTGACCAAGATGGTGGATGCCGGCGAATCCAAAATTTTCATGTCCACCAGAGATACCCTGATCAGGGCTTATATGGCCGGAGCCATTCTCGCATTGGCTGCTGTATTTGCGATCACCGTGGCTGTGCAAACGGGCTCTCCGCTTGTAGGCGCGATGCTTTTCCCGGTTGGTTTTTCCATGCTGTATCTGATGGGCTTCGACCTGCTGACCGGTGTGTTCGTGTTAACGCCGCTTGCATTGATCGATAAGCGCCCGGGGGTGACCATAGGCGGTGTGCTGAGAAACTGGGGATTGGTCTTCGTCGGCAATTTTGCAGGTGCGTTGACTGTCGCCTTTTTGATGGCAATCGTCTTCACCTACGGTTTCTCAATCGAACCCGATGCGGTAGGAAAAAAGATCGCGGGTATCGGTGTAGCGCGTACGCTGGGTTATGAACAATATGGCGCGGCAGGCATGCTGACGCTGTTCATCAGGGGCATGTTGTGCAACTGGATGGTTTCCATGGGTGTGGTCGGCGCAATGATCTCAACCTCGGTGACCGGCAAAGTGGTTGCGATGTGGATGCCGATCATGCTGTTCTTTGCGATGGCCTTCGAGCATTCTGTCGTAAACATGTTCCTGTTCCCCTCGGCCATGATGATGGGTGGAAATTTCTCGATCATGGATTACCTGATCTGGAACGAGATACCTACTGCGGTGGGCAACCTGGTCGGCGGACTCGCCTTCACCGGGCTGACCTTGTACAGCACGCACATCAAAACTGGAGCTAAGCGCACTTTTAGTTAATCCGCTTTCATATAAGGGTCCCGGGGCTCATTACGCATAAAACAAAAATGCCCAGCCAATTAAAAATATCCGCCGGACAACATACCGATAAAGGCCGCAAGGAAATCAACCAGGATTTCCACGGCGTTTATATCCCGAAAGAGCCGCTGCTGACTTCAAAAGGAATCGCCATTGCGCTGGCCGACGGGATCAGCACCAGCAATGTCAGCCAAGTCGCTAGCGAAACGGCGGTTAAAAGTTTTTTGACGGATTATTTTTGTACCTCGGAAGCCTGGTCGGTCAAGAAATCGGCAGAACAAGTTTTGATCGCGACCAACTCTTGGTTGCATGCCCAGACCCGGCAAAGCGAGCACCGTTATGACAAAGACAAGGGTTATGTCTGTACCTTGAGTGCCATCGTGATCAAATCGACCACGGCGCATATTCTTCATGTCGGCGATTCGCGGGTCTACCGCTTGCGTGGCAATGCGCTGGAGCAACTGACCAAGGATCACCGCCATTGGGTATCGCAGGATAAAAGCCATCTGAGCCGCGCCTTGGGCATCAGCGAGGAGCTCGAAATCGATTACCACTCGCTGCCGGTCGAGCAGGGCGATATTTTTCTGCTGGTAACCGATGGCATTTATGAATATGTCGACCCCGACCGTCTCATCAAACTGATCCGTGAAAACGCAGCGGATTTGGATCAAGCGGCGCAAGCGATAACAACTCAGGCCTACGCGCAAGGCAGCACGGACAACCTCACCGCCCAGCTGGTACGTGTGGATGAGTTGCCCGGCCAGGATGCCAATGCGATCTATCAGCAGATGACCGAGCTGCCGTTCCCGCCGCTATTGGAAGCAAGGATGATGTTCGATGGCTATCAAGTTATCCGCGAGGTTCATGCCAGCAGCCGCAGCCATGTTTATCTTGCGCTGGATACCGAAACGAATACGCAGGTCATCATCAAGACACCTTCGATCGACCTGCGCGGCGATCCGGCCTACCTCGAACGGTTCCTGATGGAAGAGTGGATCGCACGGCGCATCAACAGCGCGTATGTGCTCAAGCCGTGTTTGCAGACGCGTAAGCGCAACTATCTCTACATCGTCACCGAATTCATTGACGGACAGACCCTGACGCAGTGGATGATAGACAACCCCAAACCTAACCTGGAAACCGTGCGCGGTATCGTCGAGCAGATCGCCAAAGGCTTGCAGGCCTTTCACCGCAAGGAAATGTTGCATCAGGACCTGCGGCCAGAAAACATCATGATAGACAGCACCGGCACGGTGAAGATCATCGATTTCGGATCGACCCGAGTGGCTGGAATCATGGAAATCACCACGCCCATAGCGCGCACCGACCTGCTGGGCACGGCGCAATACACCGCGCCGGAATACTTCATCGGCGAAAGTGGCACGCCGCGCTCGGATATGTTTTCATTGGGGGTGATCACCTACCAAATGCTGACCGGCAAACTACCCTACGGAGCCCAAGTCGCCAAATGCAGGACAAAAGCCGCGCAAAATAATTTGATCTATGACTCAGCCCTTCATGACGAGCGTGAGATGCCGGCCTGGATCGACGACGTCATCCGGAAGATGGTGCATCCCAATCCATATAAACGCTACGAAGAATTATCAGAATTTTTATACGACCTGCGTCACCCGAACAAAGCATTCCTCAACAAAACCCGCGCACCCTTACTGGAGCGTAATCCAGTGCTGTTCTGGAAAGGAGTTTCTTTTATTCTGGCAGTGATCATTGCAATGTTATTGATTAGATACTGAAACGCGTCTTTATTATTGGTACAAGGCGAATACGTAGCGATTGCGACCGCCCCCGGATTTATTGCAACCAATTGCAAGTGTGCAGCAAAAAACGATAACCTCTGCTGCGCACCGTCTGTATCAAATGGCTGGTTTGCGCGGGCTCCATGGCTGCGCGCAAACGCCTTATATGCACATCCACAGTACGCTCCCCCACCACGACCTCTTTGCTCCATACTTGGCTCAACAATTCCGTCCGGCTGTACACCCTTTCCGGATGTCCCATAAAAAAATGCAGCATGCGGAATTCCGTCGGCCCCAGATTTATCTTGAGTCCGTTCGCATGCACTCTGCCGGTTGCAAAGTTGAGCACCAGGCTTCCAAAGATCAGGATGCTTTCCGCATTAGAAGCTTCGATTGGCGCGACGCTGTCATGCACTTCGAATACCTCCCTTATTTGTGAACGCAGATTTATATGTATAAATAAACAGAACGACTATGGTGTTGCAGGCCGTGCCGCAGCACCGCGTGGGCACAACGGCGTGCCCACGCGGTGCGTGTCATGTTCAACGCGGTGTTTCCGCTACGCCGCTTTCTTCGCCTGCTTCTGATACAAGAACTCCAGTACAGCACCACGCAGGCTGTGGTAATGCGCATCATTCGCCAGTGCCAGACGATTGCGCGGTTTGGGCAGGTCGACCGTCAATATCTCGCCGATGGTCGCCGCCGGACCGTTGGTCATCATCACGATACGATCAGACAACAGTACAGCCTCATCCACATCGTGCGTCACCATTACCACCGTGCTGTGAGTTGCTGCGACAATCTTCATCAACTCGTCCTGTAGATGCGCCCGAGTCAATGCATCCAAAGCACCGAACGGCTCATCCATCAGCAACACCTTGGGTTGCATCGACAGAGCGCGGGCGATGCCGACACGCTGTTTCATGCCACCGGAGATTTCATGCGGATATTTCTGTTCGGCGTGGGTCAGGTGCACCAGCGCGAGTGCATCGCTAGTGCGCTGGTTGAGCTGTGACTTGCTCTCCGTTTGTCCGAATACGCGCTCGACTGCGAGATGGACGTTGTCGAAACAGGTCAGCCAGGGCAGCAGCGAATGGTTCTGAAACACCACGCCGCGATCCGGGCCTGGACCTGCAATTTCGCGATTTGCACACAACATAATCCCGTCCGTCGGCATGAGTAATCCGGCGATCAGATTGAGCAAGGTGGATTTGCCGCAGCCCGAATGTCCGATCAGGGTGATGAACTCGCCGGGATCAATTTTCAGGTCGATGTCCTTGAGCGCAACGAACGTACCCTGCTTGGTCTCGAATGACATCTGCACATTCTCTATTTGCACATATTTTTTCATTGTATTTCCCATCAGTAGTGTCCGGTTAAAAATCAAATAGAATCATTTGGTTATTGGGTGGCGTATCAATGATTCTGGAAGAGTCCGGCTGCAAGGCGCATGAAATAAGGATTTTCTCGAAAATCGAGACCGACAATATCTGTAGCATTGTGTAGAGCGAGGAATCAAGTTGAAGTTCCTTTTTGATGATGGCGATCAGCACGTAAGTGG